>JAVVFE010000268.1:0-4852 GCA_032251175.1 Thermohalobaculum sp. | reverse complement strand
GGCAGAGGGCTGCCTGCGCGGCCGGGCCGGCGGGCCGGGGGACGCGGCGGTGCTGCTCGGCGTGCTGCTCCAGCCCCCCGGCGCCGCCACCTTCGGCCCCGCCGACCCGCGCGTGCTGGCCAGCATCCTGTGGCTGTGCGACTGGTCGGCCGCGGCCTTCCCGGTGAATGCGGGCGGCGCGCCCGCCATCGGGCGCGGGCCGGGCGACCGGTTCTTCGGCGGCAACCCCTGGCTGCCCACCACGCTCGGCATGGCCGAGATCCACTTCGCGCTGGCCGGCGATGTGCTCGACCGCGGCGGCCTTGCACGCAGCCCGCAAGCCGAGCGGTTCCTTGCCCGCCTCGGCGCCGTGGTGGACACGGGCGCCCTCGCGCGCGGGCTGATCGGGCGGGGCGAGGCGTTCCTCGCGACCGTGCGCCGCCACGCCCCCGGCGACGGCCGCCTGCCCGAACAGATCGACCGCGCAAGCGGCGCGCCCACCTCCTGCCCCGACCTGACCTGGAGCCACGCGGCGCTGCTCGCGGCGCTCGACGCCCGCGAGGCCGCGCGCCGCAGGCTTCAGGCCGAAAGCTGACTCCGCGGGCTGCGGAAGCCCAGCCGGCGCAGCCCGTCCGCCACCTCGGGCGCGGCCATAACATGCTGCCAGATCAGGCCCGAGCGGTGGTTCTCGATCATCACCACGATCGGCCCCTGGTCGATTGCGAGCGTCGCCGGCGCGACCCAGCCCGAGCCCGGGCAGAACGCATCCACCAGCCCGAACCGCCCCCACAGCGCATCGCCCCGGACCTCGACGAAGTGGCGCAGCGCCCGCATCGCCTCGGCCGGCAGATAGGGCAGCGAGGCCACGGCGGCGGTGGGCGAGATCACGCCCAGATCGTTGGTCGGCGAATGCGCGTCATAGCCGCCGGGGCTGTCGCTCGCGCTCAGCCCCCAGCAGTCGGGGCCATAGCCGGGGTAGCCGAGCGGGTTCGCGCAGCAATGCGCATGATTGATCCGGGCGTGCGCCCGCGTCTGCGCGCCGTAATCGGCGTAGCGGTCCACCAGCCCGCGCGGGTCGAGCCCGAGGAAGGAATAGTGCGACAGGAACATCGGCCCGCCGCCCGCGGGCCCCAGCGGCAGCCGGATGCCGTGATAGCTGTGCCCGTTGACGAACTGATCGCCCTTCGCCCAGCAGTCGTGATAGGCCGCGGGCGGGATCGGGTGGGTGGGCGACCCCGCGGCCAGCACATAGGTGATCAGGCACTCGTTCCAGCCGCGAATGGGCAGGCTGCGCGCGGCCCAGGGATGGCGCGCGCTGCGGTGCCACATCAGCGCGCCGTCATCGGGCCGCAGATGCGCCGACCACTCGACCCCACGGCAGATCCGGTCGATGCCCGCGACCAGCGCCGCATCCCCGGCAAAGGCGCCGCGCGCGGCCAGCAGGCCCGCGACCAGGAACGCGGTCTCGACCAGATCGCCGCCGTCGTCCTGCGGGCTGAACGGGATCGTGGCGCCGGTCGCGCCGTCCATGAAATGCGGAAAGACGCCATGGTGACGCTCGGCTGCCTCGAGGAAAGCCACGACCCGCGCGATCCGCGCCGCCACGGCGTCCCGCGCCAGCCAGCCGCGCGCAGCGCCCGCCACCAGCGCCATCAGGCCGAAGCCGGTGCCGCCCGTGGTCACCGTGGCGTCGGTGTCATAGCCGAACGCGCCGCCGCTGCGCTCGCGCGCCATGCCGCTGACCGGGTGCGCGAAGCCCCAGAAATAGTCCAGCGCCGCGCGGCTGACGGCGTCGAGCAGCGCATCGTCGGGCAGGCCCGCGGGCGGGCGGGGGGGCGCGGCCGGGTCCATCACGCGCTCCAGTCGATCGCGACGCTGTGCAGGTCGCGCGCGTTCGGCCCGACATGCAGCACGACGCGCCCCGGGTCCCACACCCGCTCGAGCGTCGCGATGCTGTCGCCCGCCAGATAGCCAAGATCGTCGCGGCTCAGCGTGAAGCGCACCTCGCGGCGCTCGCCGGGGTCGAGCGTGACCTTCTCGAAGCCCTTCAGCTCCTGCGACGGGCGCACGATCCGTGCGACCGGGTCGGTCACATAGAACTGCACCACCTCGGTTCCCCGGCGCGGGCCGTCATTCGTCACCGTGACCGATAGCGTGACGCGCGCGTCCGGCCCCTGCGGCGCGGGGCAGTCGACGCTGGGCGCGCCCCACGCGAACCGGGTATAGCCCAGCCCGAAACCGAACGGATAAAGCCCCTTGGCCGGCGGCACCGGGTCGGGCAGGTCGAGATAGCCGGTGCGGAACTTCTCGAACCGCCCGCGCCAGGGCCGGCCGGTGGTCTCGGCGCCGTGGTGGACCGGCACCTGCCCGCTGCGCGCGGGCAGCGAGACCGGCAGGCGCCCGCCCGGCTCGGCCCGGCCGGTCAGCACATCGGCGATGCCCGCCCCCGCCTCGGTGCCGCCGAACCAGCCCAGCAGCACCGCATCGGCCGCCGCGCTCTCCCGCGCCAGCACCAGCGGGCGGCCCGCCAGCACCACCAGCACCAGCGGCGTGCCGCAGCCCGCCAGCGCCGCGACCAGCCGGCGCTGCGGCGCGGGCAGGTCGATCTCGGTGCGGCTCGACGATTCGCCGGAATGCTCCTTGGCCTCGCCCACCACGGCCACCACCACGTCGGACGCTGCCGCCAGCGCCAGCGCCTCGGCGAGCAGCTCGGCCTCGGGGCGGGGGTCGGGCAGCACCGTGGGGCCGAACACGTCGAGCCGGGCGGCGATCGTGGGGTCGTCCACGATGTTCGCGCCGATGGCGTGGCGCACCTCGCCCTCATGAACGCGACCCAGCCCCTCGCGGATCGTCACCGCCTGCGCCGGGTCGCCCGACACCGCCCAGGTGCCCAGCATGTTGGCGCGGTCGTCCGCCAGCCGCCCGATCAGCGCGACCCGGCAGCCCCGCGCGAGCGGCAGCACCGCGCCCTCGTTCTTCAGCAGCACGCAGGCCGCCGCCACCGCCCGACGCGCCAGCGCGCGGTGGGCGGGGGCCAGCGCCGTGCGCCGCGCGCGGGCCTCGTCGCAATAGCGGAACGGGTCGTCGAACAGGCCGAGCCGCGCCTTCAGCCCCAGCACCCGGCGGCAGGCGGCGTCGATGGCGGCGGCGATCTCGGCCGCACCGGCCTCGACCCCCGCCTCGGGCCGCGACACCCCCTCGACCGCCGCGGCGGGCAGGCAGGCGAGGTAGTCCTCGCCGATCATGTCCATGTCGACCCCGGCCAGCAGGGCCAGCACCGCCACCGTCGCCCGGTCGCCGAGGCCGTGCGCGATCAGCTCGTGAATGCCGGTGTAGTCAGCCACCACCAGGCCGTCGAAGCCGCACACGCCGCGCAGCCAGCCCCGGATCAGGCCGCGATGGGCGTGCATCGGGCACCCGTTGACCGCGTTGAACGACGCCATCACGCTGCCCGCCCCCGCGGCCACGCCGGCACGGAACGGCTCGGCATAGACGCCGATCAGTTCGTGCGGCGCCAGGCTCGCGGTGTCGTAATCGCGCCCGCCGGCGGCCGCGCCATAGGCAACGAAATGCTTGAGGCAGGTCACCACCGTATCGGGCGCCCGCGGGTCGGTGCCCTGAAAGCCGCGCACCATCGCCTCGGCATAGCGCGCGGCCAGGAAGGGGTCCTCGCCCGGGCTCTCGGCGATCCTGCCCCAGCGGGCATCGCGGGCGATGTCGACCATCGGCGCGTAGACCTGCTTGATGCCCTCGGCCGCGGCCTCGGCCGCAGCGACCCGGGCGGTGGCCTCGACCAGCGCCATGTCCCAGGACGCGGCCAACCCCAGCGGCAGCGGAAAGATCGTGCGGTGGCCGTGGATCACGTCCTCGGCAAAGAACAGCGGGATGGCGTGGCGCGAGCCCGCGACCGCCAGCTCCTGCCAGGCGCGGACCGAGCGCACCGACTTGGTGCCGAAGATCGCGCCCACCTGGCCCCCGGCCAGCCGCGCGCGGATGTCGCGGGCCAGCGCGCTGCCGGTCTCGGGCCCCTCGCCCGCGCTCAGCAGGTTCAACTGGCCGATCTTCTCGGCCAGCGTCATCCGCGCCATCAGGCTGTCGACGAAATCCTGCGCCGCCACCGCATCCCCGCCCGCCCGCTGCCGCCGCGCCCGCTCACTCGGCGGCGATCAGGTGATCGGCGGCACGGCGCGAGTCTATGGGAAGCAGATCGGCCACGCCATCCTCGATCAGCAGCATCTGCTGGTAGAACGGCGCGCCCTGCGGGTCGCGCGGCACGTCGGGGTCGTGGATCACGCTGAGCACGACCGCGTCCGGGCACTGCGCGCGCAGGGCGAGGTGGAAGCTGCGCACCGCCTCGGCGTCGAGCGCCGAGGTCGCCTCGTCCAACAACAGGATGTCGGGCTTCTGCACCAGCATCCGCGCCAGCACCAGGCGCTGGCGCTGGCCGCCGCTGAGAACGCCCGCCCAGGGCCGCCCGTCATGCAGCACCGCGTCCATCCGCCGGATGAACTGGCCCAGGCCCACCTCGGCCAGCGCGGCGGCGATCGCCAGATCGTCATGCGCCTCGGGGAAATCGGGGTAGCAGACCAGCTCGCGCAGGCTCAGCCGCTCGGGCAGGTCGGCGTCCTGCCCGGCCAGGAACAACCGCGCCCCCGCGCCCAGCGCGATCTCGCCCGCGCCATAGGGCCAGAGGCCGGCAATCGCCTTCAGCAGGCTGCTCTTGCCGCAGCCGTTGGCGCCCCGCACGCAGACCCAGACGCCGGGCCGCAGGCTCAGCGCATCGGCCCGCAGGAAGGGCTGGGCATCGTGGCCGCGGTGGCGCAGCGCGACGTGGCGCAGCGTCACGCCCAGCCCCGGGTCCTGCGTCGCGTAG
>JAVVFE010000267.1:0-4853 GCA_032251175.1 Thermohalobaculum sp. | reverse complement strand
CGATCTGGTGTTCGTCGATGCCCCCTGTTCCGGCAGCGGCGCGTGGCGGCGCAACCCGGACGCGAAATGGCGCCTCACGCCGGCGCGGCTGGCCGAATTTTGCGCCACGCAGGACGCGGTGCTCGACGCCGCCTGCGCCGCGGTGCGCCCGGGCGGGCGGCTGGTCTACGCGACCTGCTCGATCATCCCGGCCGAGAACGCCGCGCGGGTCGCGGCCTTCCTCGCGCGCCACCCCGATTTTACCGTTGCGGGCGCGCCGCTCGCCCTCCTGCCCGCGGCCGAGGCCGGCGACGGCTTTTTCGCCGCGGTCCTGCACCGGGTGCCGGCGTGATTACGATTGATTAACCATGTCCGGGCGACAAGTCTGGGCAGACGACCGCCCGACCCGCCGCCGCCGCGCGCCTGATCGCGCCGCCGGTCGCGCCGCGCAACCCGA
Organism: Thermohalobaculum sp.; assembly: GCA_032251175.1. GTDB lineage: Bacteria > Pseudomonadota > Alphaproteobacteria > Rhodobacterales > Rhodobacteraceae > Thermohalobaculum. The sequence goes on along the minus strand of JAVVFE010000267.1, from coordinate 4,417 downwards.
GGCCGCGCAACCCGACGCCGCCCAGCCCGAGGAGACCATGCCCCTGTCCATCCGCTCCCTTCGGCTCCAGCCCGAACTCGCGGTGGCGGGGCTCGGCGTCGGGCTGATCGCGGCGCTCTGGACCTTCGGGCTGATGCGCGGCGGCACCGAGCCGCTGGTGCGTCTCGCGCTGATGAGCGGCGGCATCGGCCTGATCACCACGCTGGTGGCGCTGGCGCTGGCCGAACTCGTGGCGCGCCCCTCGGGCCTGCCCGACGGGCTGCCCGACACCGACGAGCCGGCGGTGCTCGCGCGCATGGGCGGGCAGGTCGTGGCCGCGAACCGCGCGATGGCCCGCCTCGTCCCCGGCAGCCGCCCACGGCTCGAGGCGCTGCTCGGCGCGGCGGTCGAAACCGACGCGCGCATGATCTACCGCCTCGCGCGCGGTGCGGCCTCGATCGGCTTCGCCTTCGAGGAGGTGCGCCTGCGCGGCAGCGAGGCGCTGCGCTACCTGGTGGCCAGCCGCGCCGGCCCCGGTGCCGTGGTCTGGACGCTGGTCGCGCCCGACCGGCTGGCCAACGTGATGCCCGCCTCGATCGCCGGGCGCTACGAGACCGCGCCGTTCTGCCACGCCGTCGCCTGGCAGGACCGGATCACCGCCACCAACCTGCGGTTCCGCGCGACCTTCGGCGCCGATGCGCGCAACGCCCTCGCCCCCCTCCTGGCAGCCGGCGAGCCGCGCGCGGGCCGGTTCCTGCTGCCGCGCGCCGACGGCAGCTACCGCCTGATGCGCACCTATGTGACGCCCGCCGCCGATGCCGGCGGCCCCGGCGCGGGGGCGTGCGACGTGTTCCTGTTCGACGCCGGCGAGGACGAGGCGGCGCAGCGCGCCCCCGGCATCGGGTTCGAGCGCCTGCCGGTCGCCCTCCTCCAGATCACCCCGCAGGGCCGGCTGGTCTGGCTCAACGAGGCGGCGCGCCGGATGCTGGGCCGGGCGGTCGGCCCGGGCGACGATCTCGGCGCCCTGATGGTGCTGCGCGGGCGCCCGCTCGCCAGCCTGATCGACGAGGCCATGCTGGGCGCCGGCCAGACCACCGTCGAGACCGTCGCCCTGCGCGGCGGCGGGCCCGAGATCTTCGCCCAGATATCGCTGATCCGCGCCGATCAGGACGGCGCCGAGGGCCTGCTCGCGGTGCTGACCGACGCGAGCGAGCTGCGTCAGCTCGAGGACAAGTTCGCCCAGAGCCAGAAGATGGAGGCGGTGGGCAAGCTGGCCGGCGGGGTCGCGCACGACTTCAACAACCTGCTGACCGCGATCAACGGGCATTGCGACCTGCTGCTGCTGGGCCGCGACGCCAGCCAGCCCGACCATGCCGACCTCATGCAGATCAAGCAGAACGCGAACCGCGCCGCGGCGCTGGTGCGCCAGCTCCTCGCCTTCTCGCGCAAGCAGACGCTGAACCCCGCGCTGATCTCGCTGAAGGACGTGGTGTCGGACACGCTCTACCTGCTCGTGCGGCTGATCGGCGACCGCGTGCAGCTCGCGCTCGACCATGCCCGCGACGGCGATTCCGGCCTGGTGCGCGCCGACCGCCAGCAGATCGAACAGGCGCTGATGAACCTCGTGGTCAACGCCCGCGACGCGATGCCCGCGGGCGGCACGGTGACGATCTCGACCCGCCACCGGGTGTTCGCGATCGAGGAAGCCCGCCAGGGCGCGCTGATCCCGCGCGGCAGCTATGTCGAGCTTGCGGTCGCCGACGACGGCACCGGCATCGACGAGAGCGTGATCGGCAAGGTGTTCGACCCGTTCTTCACCACCAAGCCGCAGGGCGAGGGCACCGGGCTCGGGCTCTCCACCGTCTACGGCATCGTCAAGCAGTCGGGCGGCTTCATCTTCGCCGAGAACCGTGCCGAGGGCGGCGCCTGCTTCCGCATCCTGCTGCCGCAGACCACCGGCGCGGTGTCGCCCGCCCCCGGCCCGCTGGCCGACGAGGCCAAGCCCGACCTCACCGGGCAGGGCGCCGTCCTGCTGGTCGAGGACGAGGCCTCGGTCCGCTCGGTCGCCGCACGCGCGCTGACGCTGCGCGGCTACCGCGTCACGGCGGTCGATTCGGCGCGCGACGCGCTCGCGCTGGTCGAGCAGGCGGGCCATCCCATCGACCTGGTGGTGTCCGACGTGATGATGCCCGGCCTCGACGGGCCCAGCTTCGCCGCCGCGGCGCGCCGGATCCGGCCGGGCCTGCGCGTGCTGTTCATCTCGGGCTATGCCGAGGAAGCCTTCCGCAAGTCGATGGCCGACCCCGATTATGCGTTCCTCGCCAAGCCCTTCACCATCGCCGAACTGACCGCCAAGGTGAAGGAGGTGCTCGGCCGGCCCGCTGGCGCGGACACCGGTGCGGCCGCCGACGTTAACCGTTCGTCAACCGTTCCTCCCCTCAACTGAGGCGGGCATCGTGAAGGTTTGTTCTTTCTTTGTCCCGGTCTTTGTGTGAACATCCGTAGAACATCGGGCAAATTGCACGCCCGTGGGCGATATGGAATAAGGGGTGGACCAGAATGGACCAGACGATCCTCAAGCTGGACGAAAGGCGTGGCATGGACAAGCAGAAGGCTCTCGAATCCGCTCTGGCACAGATCGAGCGGAGCTTCGGCAAGGGCTCGATCATGAGGCTGGGCCAGCACGGCGCGGCGATGGACATCGAGGCGATCTCGACCGGCTCGATCGGCCTCGACATCGCGCTCGGCATCGGCGGCCTGCCCAAGGGGCGGATCATCGAGATCTACGGGCCGGAAAGCTCGGGCAAGACCACGCTCGCCCTCCATGTGATCGCCGAGGAGCAGAAGAAGGGCGGCATCTGCGCCTTCGTCGATGCCGAACACGCGCTCGACCCGCTCTATGCGCGCAAGCTCGGGGTCAAGATCGACGAGCTTCTGATCAGCCAGCCCGACGCGGGCGAGCAGGCGCTCGAGATCACCGACACGCTGGTCCGCTCGGGCGCGGTTTCGGTCGTCGTGGTCGACTCGGTTGCGGCCCTCACGCCCAAGGCCGAGCTTGAGGGCGACATGGGCGACGCCCAGGTCGGCGCGCAGGCCCGCCTGATGAGCCAGGCGATGCGCAAGCTCACCGCCTCGATCAGCCGCTCGAAATGCATGGTGATCTTCATCAACCAGATCCGCATGAAGATCGGCGTGATGTTCGGCAGCCCCGAGACCACGTCGGGCGGCAACGCGCTCAAGTTCTACGCCAGCGTGCGCCTCGACATCCGCCGCATCGGCGCGATCAAGGACCGCGACGAGACGGTCGGCAACCAGACCCGCGTCAAGGTGGTCAAGAACAAGGTCGCCGCCCCGTTCCGCCAGGTCGAGTTCGACATCATGTATGGCGAGGGCATCTCCAAGACCGGCGAGTTGATCGACCTCGGCGTCAAGGCCGGCGTCGTCGACAAGTCGGGCTCGTGGTTCTCCTATGGCGACCAGCGCATCGGCCAGGGCCGCGAGAACGTGCGCCAGTTCCTCAAGGACAACCCCGACATCGCCCTCGCGATCGAAGACAAGATCCGCGCGGCCCACGGCCTCGAATTCGACATGGTCGCGGGCGAGGCGACCGAAGACGACGTGATGGAGGCCTGAGCCCCCGCGCCTGCATCCCTCTGCTACGGGGTGCAGGCCCGCCCGCCTCGCGGCGGATCGCACGCCCCGGCCGGCCGCGCACGCCCGCTCCCGGCGCGGCATGGACACCCGCCCGGCCGCGCGATAAGAGAACGCCTCCGACACAGCCCCTTCAGACTGGTGCAGCCATGGCGTCGCTCAACGAAATCCGCTCGACCTTTCTCGATTATTTCGCGAAGCACGGCCACGAAGTCGTCGCCTCCTCGTCGCTGGTGCCGCGCAACGATCCCACGCTGATGTTCACCAATGCCGGGATGGTGCAGTTCAAGAACGTCTTCACCGGGCTCGAGCACCGCGACTATGTGCGCGCCGTCACCTCGCAGAAATGCGTGCGCGCGGGCGGCAAGCACAACGACCTCGACAATGTGGGTTACACCGCCCGGCATCACACCTTCTTCGAGATGCTGGGGAATTTCTCGTTCGGCGACTATTTCAAGGAGCTGGCGATCCCGCTCGCCTGGGATCTCATCACCAAGGAATTCGGCCTCGCCAAGGACCGCCTGCTGGTCACCGTCTACCACGACGACGACGAGGCGGCCGGGATCTGGAAGAAATACGCAGGCCTGCCCGACCAGCGGATCATCCGCATCCCGACCGCGGACAATTTCTGGTCGATGGGCCCCACCGGCCCCTGCGGCCCGTGCTCGGAAATCTTCTACGACCACGGCCCCCACATCGCCGGCGGCCCCCCGGGCAGCCCGGACGAGGACGGCGACCGCTTCATCGAGATCTGGAACCTCGTCTTCATGCAGTTCGAGCAGTTCGA
>JAVVFE010000266.1:0-4888 GCA_032251175.1 Thermohalobaculum sp. | reverse complement strand
CTCACCTCCGGCGGCCCCGGCTCGACCACCGAGCTTGCCTCGATCAACCTCAAGCGCGAGGCGTTCGAGAAATGGCGCACCGGCTATTCCTCGGCCTTCGCCATCATCCTGTTCGTGACCGTGTTCGGCCTTGGCAACATCTACGTGCGCGCCCTCAACCGGGTGAAGTCATGAGCGCGCGCCGCCTTGCCCCCGGCGAGGTCTCGGCCGCCGCCAAATGGCTCGCGGGCACGCTGGTCGCGGTCTATGGCATCGTCGCGATGATCCCGCTCCTCTGGATCCTCGCCACCGGCTTCAAGTCGCCGCCCGACTCGATCGCCTATCCGCCGAAAGTGTTTTTCGAGCCGACGCTCGAGGGTTACGTCAACCTGTTCACCTCACGCTCGCGGCAGACGCCGGAATATATCGAAAGCCTCGGCCCGCCGCAGACCTGGGTCGAGGAAATCGCGCGCCGCCGCAACATGGTCATCACCGGCCCCTCGCGCTTCGTCGACCGCTACTGGAACTCGGTGGTGATCGGCTTCGGCTCGACCTTCCTGGCCGTGTTCCTCGGCACGCTGTCGGCCTATGCCTTCTCGCGCTTCAAGGTGCCGCTGAAGGATGACCTGATGTTCTTCATCCTCTCCACCCGGATGATGCCGCCCATCGCGGTGGCGATCCCGATCTTCCTGATGTTCCGCGAGCTTGGGCTGTCGGACACCGCGGCGGGGATGATCCTGCTGTATACGGCGGTGAACCTCAGCCTGTCGGTCTGGCTGCTCAAGGGCTTCGTCGACGAGATCCCGCGCGAATACGAGGAAGCGGCGGTGGTCGACGGCTACACCCGGTTTCAGGCCTTCGTGCGCGTGGTGCTGCCGCAGATGCGCGCCGGGATCGCCGCCACCGCAATCTTCTGCCTGATCTTCGCTTGGAACGAGTATGCCTTCGCGCTCTTGCTCACCTCGGGCGAGGCGCAGACCGCGCCGCCCTTCATCCCGATCATCATCGGCGAGGGCGGGCTCGACTGGCCGGCGGTGGCGGCGGGCACCACGCTGTTCCTGCTGCCGGTCGTGGTCTTCACCGTGCTGCTGCGCAACCAGCTTCTGCGCGGCATCACCTTCGGGGCGGTGCGCAGATGAGACGCCTGTTCCGCCGCGGACCATGGGAGAATGCCGCGACCGCGCTGATCGCGCTCGGGATTCTCATGCTGATGCAGCCGATCTCGCTCTGGGCCTTCGGCTGGTCCTTCCCCGTCATCCTCACCGGCACGGTCACGTTCGTGATCGTCAGCCATTTCCCGGACTGACGCAGATGGCCGAGATCCGCCTCGAAAACCTGCACAAGCGTTTCGGCGAGTTCACCGCCGTGCGCGAGTCCTCGTTCACCATCCGCAATGGCGAATTCTTCGTGATGCTGGGGCCCTCGGGCTGCGGCAAGACCACCACGCTCAGGATGATCGCGGGGCTGGAACTGCCGACCTCGGGCCGTATCCTGCTCGACGGCGAGGACGTCACCTGGAAGCGCGGGGCCGAGCGCGATATCGCCTTTGTGTTCCAGCTCTTCGCGCTCTATCCGCACATGTCGGTGCGGCGCAATATCTCGTTCCCGCTGCGCCTCGCGGGCCTGCCGCGGGCCGAGGTGCGGGCCCGCACCGAGGCCGTCGCGCGGATGCTGCGCATCGACCACCTGCTCGACCGGGGCGTCGGCGGCCTGGCCGCGGGCGACCGCCAGCGCGTGGCGCTTGGCCGCGCCATCGTGCGGCCCAGCGCCAAGGCCTTCCTGATGGACGAGCCGCTCGGCGCACTCGATGCCGAGTTCCGCGAGGTGATGACCGAGGAACTGCGCCTGCTCCACAACCGGATCGGCGCGACCACGGTCTATGTCACCCACGACCAGGTCGAGGCGATGGCGATGGCCGACCGGATCTGCGTGATGAACCACGCCGAAGTCCTTCAGATCGGCTCGCCTTCGCAGATCTACGACCACCCCGCCACGCGCTTCGTCGCGGGCTTCATCGGCGCGCCGGCAATGAACTTCCTCGCGGCCGAAGGGGCCCTCTCGCCCGGGGCGCGGACGCTCGCCGTGGGCGGCACCGAGGTTGCGATCCCCGAGACGCGCGGCGCGCTCGCCCCCGGCGCCGCCATCCTCGGCGCGCGGCCCGAACACATCCGCCTCAGCGACACCGGCACGCTGCGCGGCCAAGTGTTCGGCGTCGAATACATGGGCGCGCGCCAGCTTGTCACCGTCGACACGGCCGCGGGCCGGCTGCGGGTGCGCGCCCCCAACACCGCCCGCGTGGCCGAGGGCGAAACCGTCGGCCTCGATTTCGTCACCGCGCGGCTCTCGCTGTTCGACGCCGCGACCGACCGCGCCCTGCCCTGCGGGCCCGAGGCGGGAGGGGCGCATGGCTGAGGCGCGGCTCGATCGGGTCACGAAACGCTTCGGCGCAACCGAGGCGGTGGCGGACCTCAGCCTGACAATGGCCGACGGCGAATTCCTCGTGCTGCTTGGCCCCACCGGCGCGGGCAAGACCACCACGCTGCGCCTGATCGCGGGGCTCGACCTGCCCGATCAGGGGCGCATTCTGATCGGCGGCATGGACGTCACCGCCCTGCCCCCGGCCGCGCGCGACGTGGCGGTGGTGTTCCAGCAATATTCGCTCTACCCGCACCTGTCGGTCTACGACAACCTCGCCTTCCCGCTGCGCGCGCCGGGCCGGCGCATGCCGCCCGAGGCGATCCGCAAACGGGTGACCGAGATTGCCGAGATGCTGCGCATCGGCCACAAGCTGAAAAACCGCTCGACCGAGCTTTCCGGCGGCGAGATGCAGCGCGTCGCGATCGGCCGGGCGCTGGTGCGCGCGCCCAATCTGTTCCTGATGGACGAGCCGCTCTCCTCGCTCGACGCCAAGCTGCGCGAGGACCTGCGGCTCGAACTCAAGCGCATCCAGCGCGAGCTGGGCGCCACCATCGTCTACGTCACCCACGACCAGGTCGAGGCGATGACGCTGGCCGACCGCATCGGCATCCTCGACCGCGGCCGGCTGGTGCAGCTCGACGCGCCCCGCGCGGTCTACCAGCGCCCCGCCACGATCCACGCGGCGCAGCGCCTCGGCAGCCCGCAGATCAACCTCATGCCCTCAGGGGCGCCCGGCCTGCCGGCGCCGCCGCCGGGCGCGGTCACCGCGGGCGTGCGGCCCGAGGATCTGGTGCTGAACGGCGCGGGCGTCGCGGCCCAGGTGCTCGCCGTCGAGCATCTCGGCGCCGAGACCGTGGCGCTGCTCGAGACCGGCAACCTTCGCCTGCGCGCGCTGGTCGATGCCCACAGCCCGGTGGCGCCCGGCACCCCCACCCAGGTCGCCATCCGCGCCGGCGCGCCGGTCTGGTTCGACGCTGCCGGCGCGCTGATCGGCGCAGAGGGGGCTTGAGCATGGCGCAGCCACAGGATACCGCGGCGCGGGCAGACGGAGGAGCGATGACCCAGCACGACCTGATCGCAGGCCTCGCCGCGCGCGTGGCCGCCACCATCGCCGCCCACGAGGCCGAACTCACCGCGCTCGACCAGGCGATCGGCGATGGCGACCACGGCACCAACATGCGCCGCGGCTTCGACGCGGTGGCAGCCGAAGGCGCGGCGCTGGCGGCGATGGAATTCGGCCCCGCGCTCGCCAAGGCCGGCATGACGCTGGTGATGAAGGTGGGCGGCGCTTCCGGCCCGCTCTACGGCTCGGCGCTGATGGCGATGGGCAAGTCAGGCACGGGCGTCCCCACGGACACCACAGGCGCCGCGGCGCTGGTCGGCACCGGGATCGAGGCGATCAAGGCGCGCGGCAAGGCCGAGGCCGGCGCCAAGACCATGCTCGACCTGCTGATCCCGGTCCAGGCCGCGCTCGCAGCCGGCGCCGGCATCGCCGGGGTGCGCGCCGCCGCCGATGCCGCGCTGGAATCCACCCGTCCGATGCGCGCGACCAAGGGGCGCGCAGCCTTCCTTGGCGAGCGCTCGGTCGGCCATCTCGACCCCGGGGCGCGCTCGTCGGCGCTCATCATCCACGCGGTCTGCGACGTCCTGGAGGGGAAATGACCGACACCGTCTCGATCGTGATCGTCTCGCATTCGCCCGATGTCGCGCGGGGGGCCGCCGACATGGTGCGCCAGATGGTGGGCGCGGAGGTCCGCGTCGCGCATTGCGGCGGCAACCCCGAGGGCGGGCTCGGCACCGATGTCGGCGCGATCATGGCCGCGATCGACAGCGTCTGGTCCGAGAAGGGCGTCGCCATCCTCGTCGACCTCGGCGGCGCCGAGACCAACAGCGAGATGGCGATCGAACTGATGGGCCCCGACCGCGCCGGGCGCATCGTCATCTGCAACGCGCCCGTGGTCGAAGGCGCGGTGATGGCCGCGACCGAAGCCGCCGGCGGCTCGGACCTCGAGACGGTGCGCGCCACGGCCGAGGATTTCCAGGCATGACCCATCCCGCGGAACACCTCGACTGGATCGAGGCCGAGGCGGTGATCCTCGACCCGACCGGCCTCCACGCCCGCCCCGCGGTCAAGCTCACCAAGACCGCCCGCGCCTTCGCCGCCACGGTCGAGATCCGCGCCGATACGGGCGGACCGTGGGTGAACGCGAAATCGCCCAACGCGGTGATGAAACTGCGCGCCGCCCACCGCGCCCGGCTCGCGATCCGCGCAGCCGGCGCCGACGCCGCCGCCGCGGTCGCAGCATTGCGCGATCTGGTCGAGCGCAATTTCGAGGAGTGAGCCGATGACCGCGACCGCCGAGCAGGTGCTGAACGGCGTCGCCGCCTCGGCCGGGTTCGCGCTCGGGCCCGCGCATCCCCTCGCCGCCGCCCATGCCGCCCGCACCCCCGGCAACCCGGCCGAGGAGGCGGCGGCACTCGCCGCCGCCCT
>JAVVFE010000265.1:0-4925 GCA_032251175.1 Thermohalobaculum sp. | reverse complement strand
GGTGCAGCGGAAAGCACCCTGATCGACAATCTCGTCCGGCGCGCCGTCGCCGGTCAGGTCGATCTCGGTGACGGGCGCGCCCTCGGTCGTGAAGACGCCGCCGTCGATGCTTGCGCAGTCGGCGCGGGCCTCGGCCAGCAGCGCCTCGGCCGGGCCCGAGGCCGCCCCCGCAGGCGCCGCCGCAAGCCCGATGCCCAGCACCGCGGCAAGGGCCACGACACCGCGGGGCGGTCTGCGCAGTTTTGCAGGAATTCTCGTAAATTCGTTATATTTCAATATCTTGACCCTGCTTTCACGCGTGAAAGCCACACGCTGCCCTCAATCCTCGACCAGCCGCCGGTAGAGATGCCAGCTCGCATGCCCCAGCACCGGCATCGCGACCACAAGGCCCAGAAAGCCCGGCGCCGACGCCACCGCCAGCGCCGCGCCGATGAAGATACCCCAGCCCAGCATCACCACCGGGCTCGCCAGCACGGCCTTGAAACTGGTCACGATCGCGGTGATCACGTCGGCGTCGCGGTCCAGCAGGAACGGGAACGCCACGACCGACAGGCAGAACGCCACCGCCGCGAAGAAGGCGCCGAAGGCATGGCCCGTGATCAAAAAGCTGATGCCATGCGAGGTGGTCAGGAACTGCCCCATCAGCTCGACGAAGCGGTCGGGCTGGGCGCTGAAGTGGAGCGCGAACAGCATCACGCCGATCCGGCTCCAGACCGCCAGCCAGAACATCAGCACGAAGCCCAGGAACATGATCTGCCGCCGCGCCGTGGCCCGCACCATCGCCGCCGCGTCCGAAAGGCGGAATGGCAGGCCGTATTCGCGCCGTCGGGAAATCTCGTAGAGGATGGTGGCGAAGAACGGCCCCGCCAGCGCGAAGCCCGCGACCACCGGGAAGGTCAGACCGCGATAGTCCCGCGCCTCGATCACCGCGATCATGAGCCAGCCGCCCAGCACATAGGCCAGCCCGACGAGGGCGCCGAGCGCCGGCGCGGCCCGGAAATCGGCCAGCCCCGCCTTCAGCGCCGCCACCACATCCGCGACCCGCGCGGCGCGCACCGGCGGCACGCCCTGCGCCTCGCGCCACGGCCCGCGGTCGATGGTTCCGCTCCCCGCCATTCCGGCCCCTCCCTCGTGGCGCGTTCCCGGTGAACCGGCACCCCACCGCCCGCCGCCGCGCTTCGGGCGGAAGGATAGCGCCGTCCCCGGCGCCGGGGCAATCCGTTCACATCCCGCATGGCGGGGGCTGGCCTCGCGCCCGGGCGTGCTATCTTCATTGCCGGACCGCCCTGCCCCGCCCCGGTACCGGAGACCCGCGCATGCGCCTTGCCCTCGCCCTCGCCGCAGCCCTGGTGCTCGCGCCCGCCGCCGCCCTCGCCTCGATCTGCCACGCCTTCGTCGAGCGGGTGCCCGGCGTCCGGGTGGCCAGCCTCGGACCCTTCGCCGCTGCCGCGCAGGAAGTCACGATCACCTATGTCGGCCACTCCACCTACCGCATCGAGACCGCGGGCGGCGTCGTCATCGCCACCGACTATTACGGCAGCCATGGCGCGGGGCCGCTGCCCACCGTCGTCACCATGAACCAGGCGCACGAGACGCATTTCACCGCCTATCCCGACCCCGCGATCCGCCACGTCCTGCGCGGCTGGAACCCCTTGGGCGGCGGCCCGGCCGAGCATCTGGTCGAGGAGCGCGACGTGGTGATCCGCAACGTGCCCACCGACATCCGCGGCTGGGGCGAGCGCGGGGTGGGCGGCAATTCGATCTTCGTGTTCGAGGTCGCGAACCTCTGCATCGGCCATCTCGGCCACCTGCACCACCGGCTCGACGAGGCGCAGTATGCGATGCTGGGCCAACTCGACGTGGTGATGGCGCCGGTCGACGGCACCTACACGCTCGACCTGCCCGGCATGATCGAGGTGCTCAAGCGGCTGAAAGCGCGCGTGGTGCTGCCGATGCATGCCTTCGGCGGGGCGAGCCTGCGGATCTTCCTCGACGGCATGTCGGGCGAGTTCGCCATCCGCCAGATCGGCGGGCCGTCGCTGACTGTCTCGCTCGCGCGCCTCCCGTCCGAGCCGACGGTGATGGTGCCCTCGAACATCGCCTGGGGCGTCGTTGACTGACGCGGCCTTTGCGCGCCCCGCAAGCCATTGTATAAGAGCCCGTTGCGCGGTGGCCCAATGCGGGCGGCCGCGCTGTTCTGTCGGCGGATGCCGATGCTGCCAGGGAGAGTGACCGATAGCCAGACGCCCGCACAATGCGCCTCCGACCCGCGAGACGGGTCCGCGCATCAACCGCATGATCCGAAATCCCGAAATCCGCCTGATCGACCACGAAGGCAACAATGTCGGCCTCGTCACGCCCTCGCGCGCGATCGAGATGGCGCAGGAGGTCGGGCTAGATCTGGTCGAGATCTCGCCGAACGCGGCGCCGCCGGTCTGCAAGATCATGGACTTCGGCAAGTTCAAGTACGAGACCCAGAAGAAGGCCGCCGAAGCCCGCAAGAAGCAGAAGATCATCGAGATCAAGGAAGTCAAGTTCCGCCCCAACATCGACACCCACGACTACGAGGTGAAGATGCGCTCGGTGCAGAAGTTCCTGGGCGAGGGCGACAAGGTCAAGATCACCCTGCGCTTCCGCGGCCGCGAGATGGCGCATCAGGAGATCGGGCGTGAGCTTTTGCAGAAGATCGCCGATGATGTGACCGAGATCGGCAAGGTCGAATCATTCCCCCGACTGGAAGGCCGGCAGATGACGATGGTCATCGCGGCAACCAAGAGCTGACGCGCCGGCGCAGGCGCTGCGCGGGGTCGCCATGACGACCTCGCCGCGGCATCTCAGCCGCTTCTCGCCGGCGAATGTGGCCTCCACCCCGGACGGCCGGCTCTGCTCTCCCAGCTTCGAGCGCAATTTCGAGCCGATTCGCGCGGCGCTCGTGCCGCTAATCGGATCGCTGCGCGGGACGGTGCTCGAGATCGGGGCGGGCACCGGGCATCACGCGGCGCATTTTGCCCGCGCCTTTCCAGGGGTGACCTGGGTTCCTTCGGATCCGCGTGAGGAACATCGCGCCAGCATTGCCGCGTGGCGGGCAGCGGTTGACGCGCCGAACCTCGCGGCGCCGCTCGCGCTCGATGCGGCTACCGGCTGGGCGGATGGAGCCGAGGTGGCGGCGCTGGGGCCGCTCGCGGCGGTCTATGCGATGAACGTGATCCACATCGCGCCCTGGACGGTTGCCTGCGGCCTTGTCGCGGGCGCGGCGCGGGTGCTGGCGCCGGGCGGGCGGCTGATCCTCTACGGCCCGTTTGCCGAGGGCGGGCGCCACACCGGCGAGGGCAATGCCCGGTTTGATGCGGCGCTGAGGGCCGAGAACCCGGAATGGGGCGTGCGCGATCTGGGCGACGTGGCGGCGCTGGCGCGCGACGCGGGCCTCGGTGTGCCCGAGGTCACCGTGATGCCGTCGAACAACCGCCTCGTGGCCTTCGCGCGGGGCTGAGGCGGGGCCGCTTCGCACCAGTTTTCCTTGAGTCCGACTCATGCCGTCCTGACTGTGCTGCGCGCGCCCCGGGCTTGACCCAAGGCGCGCCTCGCGTGGTCAGCGGTGCGGTGCGATCGGAGGCAGGGCGCAGCGGAAGTCCCAACGATCGGTTCTGATCAATGCACGCTGGTATCAGCCGTTCTCGGTCAGCACCTGCCCCGCGAGGTAGAGCGAGCCGCAGATCAGCACGCGCAGCGGCGCCTCGGCCCCCGCCAGCACATGATCGAGCGCGGCATCCACCGACCCTGTCGCGGTCGCGTCGTGCCCAGCCGTGCGTGCGCGTGCGGCAAGCGTTTCGGCCGGGATCGCGGCCGGGGTGGCGGGGATGGTCACGGTCGCGACCGGCCCGACCTTGCCCGCAAGCGGCGCGAGGAAATCCTCGGCCGCCTTGGTGTCGATCATGCCGACGATCAGGCGCACCGGCACCGGCCGCGCGCCTTGCGCCGCCATCTGGTCGAGCGTGGCGGCGAGCGCCTCGCCCGCCGAGGCGTTGTGCCCGCCGTCAAGCCACAATTCGACACCGGGGGGAAGGTGCTCGACCAGCGGCCCGTGGCGCAGGCGCTGCATCCGCGCGGGCCATTCGGCGCGGGTGACGGCGGCGGCGCAGGCCGCGTCGTCCTGCCCCAGCAGCCTCAGCGCCGCGATGGCGGCGCCCGCGTTGTCGATCTGGTGCAGCCCCGGCAGGTTCGGCAGGCTCAGGTCCAGCAGCCCGCGCTCGTCCTCGTAGACCAGCCGCCCGTGCTCGGCCCGCGCCATCCAGTCCTGCCCGTGCGGCATCAGGGGCGCGCCGATCGCTGCCGCCCGGGCCTCGATCACCGCGCGCGCGGCATCGGGCTGGGGGCCCACGACGCAGGGAACGCCGGGCTTGAGGATGCCGGCCTTCTCGCCCGCGATCTCGGGAAGGGTTTCGCCCAGATATTGCTGATGGTCGATCGACACCGGGGTGATGATCGTCAGCGCGGGCCGCGCGATCACGTTGGTCGCATCGAGCCGCCCGCCGAGGCCGACCTCGAGCAGCAGCCGCTCGGCCGGGGTCCGGGCGAAGGCGAGGAAGGCCGCAGCCGTGGTGATCTCGAAGAAGGTGATGGGCTCGGCCCCGTTCACCCGCTCGCACTCCTCGAGCAGGGCGGCGAGCGCGGGCTCGCCGATCAAGTGGCCGGCGACGCGGATCCGCTCGTGGAACCGCGCGAGATGCGGCGAGGTGTAGACATGCACCCGCTCGCCCGCCGCCTCGAACCCCGCGCGCAGCATCGCCACCGTCGAGCCCTTGCCGTTGGTGCCCGCGACATGGACCACGGGCGGCACTGCGCGCTCGGGGTGGCCGAGACGCGCCAGCAGCCGCTCGACGCGCTCGAGCGTGAGGTCGATGACCTTGGGGTGGAGCGCGAGCAGA
>JAVVFE010000264.1:0-4934 GCA_032251175.1 Thermohalobaculum sp. | reverse complement strand
GGGCCGCGACAGACGCGCCGCCACCTCGCGGGCAAGGCGCACGACATCGGCAGGCGCGGGCAGCGCGGCGCTGGCCGGGGCACCGGGGCCGGGTGTCGCCGGCATGCCGTCGTCGCCGGCCGTGCCGGGGGACGCGGCAGCGCCCGCGCCGGGCACGCCGGCCGGCGCCGCGGCACCGGGCCCGCGCATGTCCTCTGCCTGCGAATGCGGGACCGCACCCTCTGCCTGCGAATGCGGGACCGCACCCGGGCGCGAGGGGGGCAGGGGTGCTGCCGCCAGCGCCCACAGCGCGAGTGCCACGCCGACCGCAGCCCCCGCGCCCATCAGCCGGTCTGCCCCTTGGCGGCCTTGGGCGTGCGGCCGAAATCCGGTGCGGCGGTATCCTGGCCCGCCTCGATGATGCCGCGCCGGATCGCGCGCGTGCGGGTGAAATAGTCGAACAGGTAGTCGCCATCGCCCATCCGGATGGCGCGCTGCACGACGAACAGCTCCTCGGCAAAGCGGCCCAGGATGTCGAGCACCGCCTCGCGGTTGTTGAGGAACACGTCGCGCCACATCGTCGGGTCGGACGCCGCGATCCGGGTGAAATCGCGGAAGCCCGCGGCCGAGTAGCGGATCACCTCCGAGTCGGTGACGCGCCGCAGGTCGTCGGCCACCCCCACCATGGTGAAGGCGATGGCATGCGGCACATGGCTGGTGACCGCCAGCACCAGGTCGTGATGCTCGGCCGTCATCTCGTCGGTGCGCGCGCCCAGCCGCCCCCAGAACGCCCGCAGCCGGGCGGTGGCGTCGGCGTCGGTTCCCGGCGGCGGCGTGAGGATGCACCAACGGTTGTCGAACAGCTCGGCAAAGCCCGCCTCGGGGCCGGAATGCTCGGTGCCGGCCAGCGGATGGGCCGGGACGAAATGGACATGCGCGGGCAGGTGCGGCGCCATCTGCGCGATGACCGAAGCCTTGACCGAACCCACGTCCGAGACGATCGCCCCGGGCGCGAGCCGCCCGGCGATCTCGGCGGCGACGGCGCCGCAGACGCCGACGGGGACGCAGACGATCACCAGATCGGCGCCCTCGACCGCCTCGGCCGCGGTCTCGGCCACCCGGTCGCAGAAGCCCAGCCGCCGCACGGTCTCGCGCGTCGCGGCCGAGCGGGCGTAGCCCACGATCTCGTCCGCCGCACCCGCGCGGTGCGCGGCCCAGGCGATCGACGAGCCGATCAGCCCCAGGCCGATCAGCGCGACGCGCCGGAAATGCCCCTCGGCCATGCTCAGACCCCGGCCCGGAAGGCGCGCATCGCCTCGGCCACCGCGCGGCAGGCGCCCTCGTCGCCGACCGAGATGCGCAGGTGGCGCGGCAGGCCATAGCCCTCCATCCGCCGCACGACGATGCCGCGGCGTTGCAGGTGCTCGTCGGCGGCCGGCGCGTCGTCGCCGATCTCGACCAGCAGGAAATTGGCGAACGACGGCACCACCCCGAAGCCCGCGGCCCGCAGTTCCTTGGCCAGCCAGTCGCGCCAGACTTCGTTCTGGATGACGCAATGCTCGACATAGCCGCGATCGCGCATCGCCGCCTCGCCCGCCGCCAGCGCGGGGGCCGAGACGTTGAACGGCCCGCGCGCCCGGTTCAGCACGTCGATCACATGCTCGGGCGCGTAGGCCCAGCCCAGCCGCAGCGCCGCCAGCCCGTGGATCTTCGAGAAGGTCCGCGTCATCACCACGTTGTCGCGCGCGCGCACCAGCGCGATGCCGCCGTCATGGCCCGGCTCGCGCACATATTCGGCATAGGCCGCATCCAGCACCATCAGCGCCGCGGGCGGCAGCGCGTCCGCCAGCCGGGCAAGTGCGGCGCCATCCACCATCGTGCCGGTGGGGTTGTTGGGGTTCGCCACGAACACCAGGCGGGTGCGCGGGCTCAGCGCCCGGATCATCGCGTCGATGTCGGTGGTCAGGTCCCGCTCGGGCGCCACCACGGGCGTCGCGCCGGCGGCCAGCGCCGAGAGGCGATACATCAGGAAGCCGTGCTGCGAATACAGCACCTCGTCGCCGGGCCCGGCATAGGCCTTGCACAGCAGCGCGATCAGCTCGTCCGAGCCGGCGCCGCAGACGATCCGCGTCGCATCCAGACCGTGGGCCTCGGCAATCGCCTGGCGCAGCGCCGCAGCACCGCCATCGGGGTAGAGCGCCAACCCCTCGGCCGCGGCGACGTAGGATGCGCGCGCGGCCGGGCTCGGCCCCAGCGGGTTCTCGTTCGAGCTGAGCTTGATCGTGCGGTTGGCACCGGCCGCATGGCTCTTGCCGCCGACATAGGGGGCGATCTCGAGGATCCCCTGCCGCGGACGGATGGTGGGATGTGTGCTCATGATCCTGCCCGGTGGTCTGCCTGACGCTGCCTCACCGCCCGCATACAGTCTGGCGCGGCGGTTGAGAAGAGGGCCAGGCAGTGAGTCGTGCGCCCCTCGCGGCCGACCGCCGCGCGGAGCGACGCGGACCCGGGGCGGGTGCCGGTGGGTATGGGCAAATCCGAGATCTCATATAAGCCTCAAATATAAATTATTTATAATGTGTTAAAGCAATCTCTTGACACGGATTCAGAAGTTTGGCGAAAATGGGACAAGGTTGATCCAAAAATGGACACGCTGCGTGTCCAGGTTTGGTTAACCAAGGGTCGCGGGGTGGCGACTCGCCGGATGCGGCGCGGGGCGCGCGGTTGCACGCCCCCGCCTGCGTCGACCGGCAGGGCGGCGGCGGGAGAAGCGAGGCTCCCGCCGCTGCCTCCGGTGGCCACCCGGCCGTGCGTCCGAGCCAGAAGGGTGGGGTCAGTGATGAATCTTGCTTTGAATTTCGAACAAGGCGCCGCAGTCAAAGTCATTCCCGCGCCGCGTGCCCCGCAGAGCCTGGCCGAGACCGGATTGCCCGAAGGCTTCCTGATCGAACTGATGATGAAGACGATCTACCGGCGCGGCCTCGAGCGCGCGACCGAGATCGCCCGGGCGATGTGCCTGCCGGTGAATGTCGTCGACGGGCTGATCGAGACCGCCAAGGACGCCAAGCTGCTGGACACGCTGGGCCAGCTTGGCGCCGCGGTCACCGCCGAAATGCGCTACTCGATGACCGCGAAGGGCCGGGAATGGGCGCTCGACGCCCTGACGCAAAGCGAATGGGTCGGCCCCGCGCCGGTGCCGCTCGACCAGTTCTGCGCGCAGATCCGCGCCCAGTCGATCCGCCACGAGCGGCTGTCCGAGGCGATGCTGCGCCAGGTCTTCGCGCATCTCACGCTGACCGATGCGATGATGGAGGAGGTCGGCCCGGCGGTGAACTCGTTCTCGGCCGTGCTGCTTTACGGCCCGCCGGGCAACGGCAAGTCCTCGATCGCGCTGGCGGTGTGCGAGGCCTATCGCGACCACATCTATGTGCCGCACGCGATCCTGGTCGAAAAGCAGGTGATCACGGTCTATGACCCGACCGTCCACACGCCCACCGGCGCCGAGGCCGAGACCGCGGGCGCCACCGCCCTGCGCCGGCATATCGGCTTCGATCAACGATACCTGCCCTGCAAGCGCCCCTCGATCACCGCGGGCGGCGAGCTGACGGTGGACATGCTCGATCTCAGCTACAACCCGGTCAGCCGGGTCTACGAGGCGCCGATGCAGCTCAAGGCCGCGGGCGGCGTGTTCGTGGTCGACGATTTCGGCCGCCAGCGCGAGGTCCCGCAGGCGATCATGAACCGCCTGATCGTGCCGCTCGAGAACCGGGTCGATTATCTCTCGCTGCAGACCGGCCGCAAGTTCGAGGTGCCGTTCGACAGCCTGGTGGTGTTCTCGACCAACATGACGCCCAAGAAGCTGGTCGATGACGCGGCCCTGCGGCGCATCCGCTACAAGATCTTCGTGGGTCAGCCGGACGAGGCCACCTTCGTGCGGATCTTCGCGCGCACCGCGCGGCGCTCGGGGCTCGACCTCGACGAGGAAACGCTCGGCTTCATCATGCACGAACTTTACCAGAAGCATCCGGAGGCGGGCTATCACGCCTTCCACCCGCGGTTCCTGTGCGACCAGACCCTGGCGATGTGCACCTACCGGGGCATCCCGCCGCAGTTCTCGCAAGACATCCTGCGCCGCGCATGGCGGAACCTTTTCACCGACGAGTGAGTTGACCGCAGGGTGAACAACGGCCAATGGAACGACTGGCGCGCGTTCTGTCTCGTTTCGGGACGTCGGGCCGGCAGGGGGAGAGGACGGATGCAGGCCAGGATCTTCGGACTGGAAAGTGCCGCGGCCGAAAGCCCGGATGGCAACGTCCGCGTCACCATCATCAATCGCAAGGCCGATCGCGTGGGGCTCAGCCTCGATCTGACACGCGACGAGCTGGAAATTCTGGCCGGCCTGACCACGCCGGCCGAACTGCGCCGCGCCAGTTGAGCGGCGCCACGGGATGCTTGCCCGCACGCGCCAAGGGCGGCGCGTGACGGATGGCGGCGCCGGGTCTCAGGATCCGGCGCGCGCCTGCCCGATCCGGCCGGTTGCCGGCTTGGGCCGCGGGGGCGGCGAGGCGAGGCCCTCGAGCACCCTGAGCGGACGGCGCGAGCGCTCCTTCACGCCGCTTGCCGGCGCGATGTAGACCAGCTTGGCCGCCTCGACCATCACCACCCCCGCCAGCCGCTCGGCATCGAGCCGGGCGCCGATGCGCTCCATCGCCGGCGCCAGCCGCAGCCAGAACCGCCGGTGCGACGGCGGGTGATACAGCGCGCCGCCGCGGCGCTCGACCGTGAAGCGGTGCTCGGCCAGCGTCCGCTCGAGCTGCCCGGCCGAATAGGGGCGGCCATAGCCGAACGGCGTCACGTCGCGCCGCGCCCACAGCCCCGCCCGGTTCGGCACGATCAGGATCACCCGCCCGCCCGGCGCCAGCACGCGCCAGATCTCGTCCAGCAGCGCCTGCGGC
>JAVVFE010000263.1:0-4934 GCA_032251175.1 Thermohalobaculum sp. | reverse complement strand
AGACGGCCGCCGCGGGCGACGAGGGGCCCAACCCCGAGTTGATCGATTTCACCCGCAGGTTCTGGGTCGGCGTCGCGCTGACCGTGCCGCTGCTTTTGTTGACGATGCCGGCTGCGGCGGGTTTTTCCGCAATCCGCGAGTTCTTCGGTGAACGCACCACGCTCTGGATCGAACTCGTCCTGGGAACCCCGGTCATCCTGTGGTCGGGCTGGCCGTTCATGGTGCGCGGTTTCAACTCGTTCCGCACCATGAACCTGAACATGTTCAGCCTGATCGGCATGGGCGTCGGCGCATCCTATCTGTTCAGCATCACCGCGCTTCTTGCCCCGCAGATCTTTCCCGACGGCTTTCGCGACGCCGAAGGTCATGTCGGCGTCTATTTCGAGGCGGCGGCGGTCATCGTGACCCTGGTCCTTCTGGGGCAGGTGATGGAACTGCGCGCGCGCGAGCGCACCGGTTCCGCGATCAAGGCGCTGCTGGACATGGCGGCCAAGACGGCGCGGATCATCCGGGATGACGGCAAAGAAGAGGAAATTCCGCTGGGGGATGTGGCCGTCGGCGACCGCCTGCGGGTGCGCCCCGGCGACAAGGTGCCGGTGGATGGCGTGGTGATCGAGGGGCATTCGTCGGTCGATGAATCGATGATCTCGGGCGAGCCTGTGCCGGTCGAAAAGGTAACCGGCGAGAAGGTGATCGGCGCCACGATCAACGGCACCGGCTCTCTGGTGATCAAGGCAGAGCGGGTCGGCGCCGACACCACATTGGCGCAGATCGTCGAGATGGTCGCGAATGCGCAGCGCTCGCGCGCTCCGATCCAGAAATTCGCCGATCAGGTGGCGGGCATGTTCGTGCCTGCGGTGATCGGCGTGGCGGTGCTGGCCTTCATCGGCTGGGCCATCTGGGGGCCGGATCCCGCCTATGCCTATGCGCTGATCGCCGCGGTCGCGGTGTTGATCATCGCCTGTCCTTGCGCGCTGGGGCTCGCCACGCCGATGTCGATCATGACCGCGACCGGGCGCGGCGCGCAGGCCGGCGTGCTGATCAAGAACGCCGAGGCGCTGGAGCGGTTCGCGAAGGTCGATACCCTGATCGTCGACAAGACCGGCACCCTGACCGAAGGCAAGCCCAAGCTGGTCGCGGTCCTTCCCGAGGAGGACCATGACGAGGCCGAGGTGCTGCGGCTGGCCGCGACGCTGGAGCGGGGGTCCGAGCACCCCTTGGCCGAGGCGATCGTGAAGGGAGCCGAGGAGCGCGGAATCGAGATCGGGTCCGCCACGAATTTCGAGGCCGTCACCGGCAAGGGCGTGACGGGCGTCGTGGACGGCAAGGCGGTGGCGCTCGGCAATGCACGTCTGGTGGCCGATCTGGGGCTGGATGGCGGCGCGCTTCTCGCCTCCGCGGACGCCCGCCGTGACGAGGGCGAAACGGTGATGTTCGTGGTCGTCGACGGCAGGATCGCGGGGCTCGTCAGCGTGGCCGACCCGGTCAAGGAGACCACACCCGCCGCTCTGAAGGCTCTGCATGGCCTCGGGTTCCGCATCATCATGGCCACCGGCGACAACGAGCGCACGGCGAAGGCCGTAGCCGGAAGACTGGGGATCGACGAGATCCGCGCCGATGTGCTGCCCGAGGACAAGGCCCGCATCATCAAGGAATTGCAGGCCGAGGGGCGCCGCGTGGCGATGGCGGGCGACGGGGTCAACGACGCCCCCGCCCTTGCCCAGGCGGATGTCGGCATCGCCATGGGCACCGGCGCCGATGTGGCGATCGAGAGCGCAGGTTTCACGCTGGTCAAGGGCAACCTGGACGGCATCGTCCGGGCGCGGCGGCTGTCGCAGGCGACCATGCGCAACATCAAGCAGAACCTGTTCTTCGCGCTGATCTACAACGCGGCCGGGGTTCCGATCGCGGCGGGCGTGCTCTATCCCTTCTTCGGCATCCTGATCGGTCCGATGTTCGCGGCCTTCGCGATGAGCGCCTCGTCGATCTCGGTGGTGCTTAATGCGCTGCGGCTGAGGAAGGTGAAGGTATGATCCGCCGGCCCGCCATGGCGGGCCGGGGCTGGCGCACCCGCCGGGGCGTGCTCGCCCGCCATGTCGCCATCCTCGCGGTGCTGAGCCTGATCTGGGAATTCGCCCAGATGCCGCTCTACACGATCTGGGAGACCGGGACGGCGCGCGAGATCGTCTACGCCGGCCTCCACTGCACGGCGGGCGATGCCATGATCGGCGGCTTCACCCTGCTCGCGGCGCTGCTGCTCGTCGGCGGCGAGGCCTGGCCGCGCGCGGGGCGGATCAGGGTGCTGGCCGCCGCCGTCGCGCTCGGTCTCGGCTACACTGTCTTCAGCGAGTGGCTCAACGTCGGGCTGCGCGGATCCTGGGCCTATTCCGAATTCATGCCGGTGACGCCGCTGACCGGCACCGGCCTCGCGCCGCTGCTGCAATGGCTGATCCTGCCGGTCGCGGCCTACCGCCTCGCGACCAGGGGCGTCGCGCAGCCCGCGGGGAGGTTCGCATGAGACATGACCAGGACGGGAAACGAAGGAGCGGACAATGAGGAAAGCCTTTCTCGCGGGGGCCGGGGTGATCCTGCTTGGCGGAATCGCCGCGCTGGTCTGGTATCCGTCGCCGCAGAGCAACCGCGCCACGCCCACTGTCAACACGGCGATGCACGGCGCCGAAGCCGCGGCGCCCGCGCGCCCGGCCGACGAGATCGTGGTGCCCGACCTGACCTCGGCGGCGGCGATGGGCCAGATCGCCTTCGAGGAGAACTGCGCCGCGTGCCATGGCAAGGACGCAGCGGGCACGGACAAGGGGCCGCCGTTCATCCACAAGATCTACGAGCCCTCGCACCATGCCGACTTCGCCTTCCAGCGGGCCGCCCGCATGGGCGTTCAGGCGCATCACTGGCGCTTCGGCGACATGAAGCCGGTCGAGGGCGTAACCGACAAGCAGATCGAATGGATCACCCGCTATGTCCGGGAGGTGCAGCGTGCGAACGGCATCAACTGACCCCGCCCCGGCGGCCGGGCGCAGCTCCGGCCGGAGGACCCGTGTCCGCATCCGGGCGGGTGCCGGCGGCGCGGTGCTGCTCGCCGCCCTGGCTGCCTTCGCGCTGATCCGGGGCAATTCGGGCACGTCCTCGTCCAGCGACCCTGATGACCGCGCGCAGGTCGCCCGCGGCTCGGCGGTTTATGCCGAGGCCTGCGCCTCGTGCCACGGGGCTCGGCTGGAAGGTCAGGCGGACTGGCGCTCGCCAAACCCGGACGGCACTTATCCCGCCCCGCCGCACGATGCCGGGGGGCACACCTGGCACCACCCCGACGGACTGCTCTTGCGCTACATCCGGCTCGGCGGCGCCGAGGCGCTCACGGGAATCCCCGGCGTTCGAAGCGCGATGCCGGGCTTTTCCGACACGCTCGCGGATCAGGACATCCGGAATGTCCTCGCCTTCATCAAGGCCCAGTGGCCGGATGAGATGCGGGCGTACCAGCGCGCCGCGACCGAGAACGAGGGATGAGATCGCAGCAGATGCATCGCGCGACAGGGCTGTCGTGCAAAGGAGGTAAGGATGAGCGACGAGATTGCCCTTCGCCACGCGACTCCGGGAGACCCGCACCGCCGTGACTTTCTCTTTGTCGCGACCGGCGCCGTCGGCGCGGTCGCTGTCGGGGCCGCTGTCTGGCCGTTGATCGACGCGCTCAACCCTTCGGCCGATGTGCAGAGCCTGTCCACGATCGAGGTCGATCTCTCGGGCGTCGAGGTCGGCCAGCGGATCACCGTCAAATGGCGCGGGCGCCCGGTCTTCATCTGGCGGCGCTCGGCGGCCGACATCGCCGAGGCGCGGGCAACGCCGCCCGACGATCTCGTGGATCCGGTCGACCGGGCGTCCGAGAACCCCAACCACACGGGGGACATGCCCGCGCTCGACCGCAACCGCAGCGTGGACGAGGCGGGCGAGTGGCTGGTGGTGATCGGCGTCTGCACGCATCTCGGCTGCGTGCCGCTGGGCCAGGGCGGACAGTCCGTCGGCGACTGGGGCGGCTGGTTCTGCCCCTGCCACGGCTCGCACTACGACCGCTCGGGCCGCATCCGCAGAGGGCCGGCGCCGCGCAACCTCGACATTCCGCCCAGCACGTTCATCGGCGATCTGCTGTTGCGGATCGGGTGACGGACATGATCGGGACAACCAGCATGCCGCGAGACGGGCGCAGAGCGGAACCCGCCCCACCCCGATCGCACATGCGGCGGACGACGAACCGCGAGCCGCCGACGGCTGGCGGACATGTGTCGCGTCGCCCTGCGGGACCATCGCCCCCTGCGCCCGGCACCCGACCGGCCGACGTGCCCGCGCCGGGACGACCCGTCACCACTCCACCCCCAAGACATTCAGCCCGAGAGAGACGCCATGTTGAAGATGACCCCAACCACCCTTTTCATCGCCGCCGCCCTGGCGACGGCAACCGCAGCCGCGGCCGGGCCGGACGCGCGGGTCTATATCCCGACCGGCGACAGCGCCGAGGTCGTGGTCATCGACACCGAAACGCATGCGGAAGTCGGCCGGATCACGGGGCTTGCCGCCGCCCATGGTCTTGCTGTCACGCCCGACGGGCGGCGTCTCGTCGTCGGCAGCTTCGACGAACGCCCGGCCGGCGCGGCGGCGCCAGACAAGCCGGCGGGCGTCTCGGCCGAGGATCACGCGGCGCATCACGCGCCCGCTGCCGCCACCGCCGCACCGGGCGGCGTGAGCGTCGTCTCGATCGTCGATGCCGCAAGCCGAACGGTCATCCGCCGCATCGAGGTTCCCGGCGCCGTCCATCATGTGGCGGTGAGCCCCGATGGAGGCACCGCCGTGGTCACCCATCCGGCCGGCGATGCCATCACCGCCATCGACCTCGCCAGTCTGACCGTCATCGCCACCGTGTCGACGGGATC
>JAVVFE010000262.1:0-4998 GCA_032251175.1 Thermohalobaculum sp. | reverse complement strand
ACGCCAAGCCCGCGACCACCGCCGAGGACCTCGCCAAGCTGCGCGCGGTGTTCCGCAAGGACGGCACGGTGACGGCGGGCAACGCCTCGGGCATCAATGACGGCGCCGCGGCGGTGGTTCTGGCGGATGCCGAGGTGGCGGCGAAGCGCGGCCTCAAGCCCCGCGCGCGGCTGCTGGGCTACGCCCATGCCGGCGTGCGGCCCGAGGTGATGGGCCTCGGCCCGATCCCCGCGGTCTCGAAGCTGTTCGAGCGGCTGGGCCTTTCGGCCGCCGATTTCGACGTGATCGAATCGAACGAAGCCTTCGCGGCCCAGGCCTGCGCGGTGAACAAGGGGCTCGGGCTCGACACGGCCCTGGTCAACCCCAACGGCGGCGCGATTGCGCTTGGCCACCCCATCGGCGCGACGGGGGCGATCCTGACGCTGAAATGCCTGGCGGAACTCGAGCGCATCGGCGGCCGTCGCGGGCTCATCACCATGTGCATCGGCGGCGGCCAGGGGATTGCCCTCGCCGTCGAGCGGATCGGCTGATACCAGCTTGCACTGATCGGAATCGATCGTTGGGCGTCCGCTGCCCCGGCCCCCGAGCCGGGGCCTCGCACCGCAGACGATGCGAGGCGCGCGCGCACCCCGGGTCAAGCCCTGGGCGCGCGCGCAGCACACTCAGGTCGGCATGAGGCAGACTCAAGGAAAACTGGTATGAGGCGGGCCCCGTCAGGCCCCGCAAGGGGGTCTGACGGCGCGCCGGATGGCGGCGGGCTTGTCCCGCCCCTCCGGCGCGCCCCTTTGGGTCAGGCCCCGGCGAAGCGGGCGGCCATCTCGGCCCGGGCGTCTTCGGTGATCTTGTCGAACAGGTTCTCGGGCACCGTGAAGGGATGCCCGGCCGGCAGCGCCCGCAGCGCTGCCGCGACGTCACCGGGCCAGGCCTCCGCGTCGGCCTCGGCCCCCAGCGCCTTCAGCATGGTGTCGGACGCGTCCGGGATGAACGGGCGCGACAGGATCGCATAAAGCCGGATCAGGTTCAGCGCGACCCGGATGATCGCGGCGGCGCGGGCGGGGTCGGTCTTGACCACGGTCCAGGGTGCCGCGGTCTGGAGATATTCGTTCCCGGCGACCCAGATCGCGCGCAGCTCGGCCGCGGCCTTGCGGATCTCCATCGCCTCCCAATGCCCTTCATAGGCGCGCAGGCGCCGCGCGATCTCGGCCGTCAGCGCGGCCTCGGTCGCGCCGGTCTCGCCGCCTTCGGGCACGCTCTCGCCGAATTTCGCGCGGCAGAACTTGGTGATGCGGCTCACGAAATTGCCCAGCACATCGGCGAGGTCCTTGTTGACCCCGGTCTGGAAGCTCTCCCAGGTGAAATCGCTGTCCGACCCCTCGGGCGCGTTCGACAACAGCCACCAGCGCCAGTAGTCCGAGGGCAGGATGTCCAGCGCCTGGTCCATGAACACGCCGCGCCCCTGGCTGGTCGAGAACTTGCCCCCGTCATAGGTCAGCCAGTTGAAGCCCTTGACGTAGTCGACCAGCTTCCACGGCTCGGTGCCGTCGAAATTCGCGCCCATCAGGGTCGCGGGGAAGCTCAGGGTGTGGAACGGGATGTTGTCCTTCGCCATGAACTCGACATGGCGCACATCGCCCGCGCCCTTATCCTCGCGCCACCAGCGCTGCCACGCCGCGTCCGGCTGGCCGGTCGCGTCGGCCCATTCGGCGGTGGCGCCGATATATTCGATGGGCGCGTCGAACCAGACATAGAAGACCTTGCCTTCCATCCCCGGCCAGTCCGCGTCGCCGCGCTTGACCGGGATGCCCCAGTCGAGGTCGCGGGTGATCGAGCGGTCCTGCAACCCCTCGCCGTCATTGAGCCATTTCTTCGCGATCGAGGTGGTCAGGATCGGCCAGTCGGTCTTGCCCTCGATCCATTCCGTCAGCCGCGCGCGCATCAGCGATTGGCGCAGATACAGGTGCTTGGTCTCGCGCACTTCCAGTTCGGTCGAGCCCGAGATCGCCGAGCGCGGGTCGATCAGGTCGGTGGGGTCGAGCTGCTTGGTGCAGTTCTCGCACTGGTCGCCGCGGGCGCGGTCGTAGCCGCAATTGGGGCAGGTGCCCTCGACATAGCGGTCGGGCAGGAAGCGGCCATCGGTGGGCGAATAGACCTGGCGCTCCATCACCTCCTCGATCAGCCCGGCCTCGGCGAGGCGCCCGGCCATGTGCTGCGTGAGGTGATGGTTGCGCGCCGAGGACGAGCGGCCGAAGTAGTCGAACGACAGCCGGAACCCCGCACCGAGGCGCTTTTGCACCTCGTGCATCTCGGCGCAGTAGTCGGCCACCGACTGCCCCGCCTTGGCGGCGGCCAACTCGGCCGGCGTGCCGTGTTCGTCGGTCGCGCAGATATACAGCACCTCGTGACCGCGCGCGCGCATGAAGCGGGCATAGGCGCAAGCCGGCAGCATCGAGCCCACGAGGTTGCCCAGATGCTTCACGCCATTGATATAGGGCAGCGCCGAGGTGACGAGGATGCGGGCCATTGGGGTCTCCGGTCTGATGCGGGCCCTCTATAGCCCCCGCCGCGGTCGCGGCAAAGCCCATCTCGCCGCGGTCGCGGCAAAGCCCATCTCGCCGCGGTCGCGGCAAAGCCCATCCCGCCGCGGTCGCGGCAAAGCCCCCCCGCCGCGGCTTGGGCGCACGCGCTCGCCCCTGCGCCCGCGACGAAATGGAGCGGCCCCGACCCGTGCCCCGCGACGAAATGGACCGCCCGGTGCGGGCCGGGCTTTTGCTAGGCTTCGGGGCGTGGCGATGGCAGACGGGGCGGCAGCGGGGCATGGCGGGCGGCGGGCGAGCGACTTCCTTCCTGACGCGGTTCGCCGTGGCGATGATGGCGGGCCTGATGCTGGGCATCCTGGGCCTTGCGGTCCTGCCCGCCTTCCTGCCCGATCTCGATCCGCTGGTGCGCTGGGGCTTCTTTCTGTGGTATCCGACGGTTGCGGGCGTGATTGCGCTGGCGGCGCCGGGCGGGCCGGGCGAGGCGGGGCGCATCGTCCTGCCCTGGTGGCTGCGGGCGGTGGTGATCGGGGCCTGGATGAACTTCGTCGCTATCCTGCTTGCGCCCGAGGTGATGCGCGCCTTCATGCGCGCGGCCTTCGGCGAGGACGGGCTTCTCGCCTCGCCCTTCTGGTTCGTCGCCGAAGGGGCTGGCGCGGGGCTCGTGATCGGGTATCTGGTGATGCGCTTCGCGGCCGAAGGGCGCGGGATCGCCGACGACTGACGCCCCCGGGATGCGGCCGGGTGGCCGCGCGGAAAAAGGGGGGGGTAAAAGATGGCGGGCGAGGCACAGATCGACCCCCTTCTGATCGATGCGGGCGTGTTCCTCGCGGCTTCGGTCGTCTCGGTCACGCTGTTCCGCCGCCTCGGCCTCGGCCCGATCCTCGGTTACCTCACCGCCGGCGCCATCGTCGGCCCCAGCGTGCTCGGCCTGATCGACGAGGCCGAGCGGGTGCTGCATTTCGCCGAATTCGGCGTGGTCCTGCTGCTGTTCGTGATCGGGCTCGAACTCAGGCCCGCCCGGCTGTGGCGCATGCGGGTCGAAATCTTCGGGCTGGGGCTCGCGCAGGTCCTCGTCACCGGCGCGGCGATCGGGGGCGCGCTGTGGCTGGCAGAGGTCGTACGCCCGCCCGGGGCGATCGCGCTGGGGCTTGCGCTCGCGCTGTCGTCCACCGCCTTCGGCGTGCAGATCCTGCGCGACCGGGGCGAGCTTACGCGTCCGCATGGCGACCGGGCCTTTGCCATCCTGCTGTTCCAGGACCTCGCCATCGTGCCGGTCCTTGCCCTCGTGGCATTTCTCGCACCGGGCGGCGGCGTGGCCGAAGACGGTTGGACGCAGCTCGCCAAGGCGGTGGGGGCGCTTGCGGTGGTGGTCCTGGCCGGACGCTACGGCCTGCGCCCGCTGTTTGCGCTGATCGCCCGGACCCGGGCCGAGGAAATCTTCACCGCCGCCGCCCTGCTGATCGTGGTGGGCGCGGCGCTGTTGATGCAGGCCGCGGGCCTGTCGATGGCGATGGGCGCCTTCATCGCCGGCGTGCTGCTGGCCGAGAGCGAGTTCCGCCACCAGCTCGAGACCGATATCGAGCCGTTCCGCGGCCTGCTGCTCGGCCTGTTCTTCATGGGCGTCGGCATGAGCGTCGACTGGCCGGCGGTGGCGGCGCAGTGGTGGATCGCAGTGGCGGGCGCGCTGGGGCTCTATGCGCTCAAGGCCGCGATCCTGCTGGCGCTGACTCGCGTCACGGGCTCTGGCGTGCCCGATGCGCTGCGCATCTCGGCGTTGCTGGGGCAGGGGGGCGAATTCGGCTTCGTCATCCTCGGGGTCGGCGGCGCGGCGGGGTTGTGGCCGTTCGGCACCGGCACGCTGATCGCGGCAATCGTCGCGCTCAGCATGGCGCTGACGCCGCTCGCGGTGCTGCTGGCCGACCGCATCCTCGGCCGGGCGCGGGCGGCCGATCTGTCGGACATCGACCATATCGACACCGCCGCCGCCGCGCCGGTGATCGTCGCGGGCTTCGGGCGTTTCGGCCAGGTGGTGGCGCGCGTGCTCAAGCAGCGCGGCTACGAGCTGACGCTGATCGACAACGACCCCGACCGGATCCGCATCGCGCGCACCTTCGGCAACCGGGTGTTCTTCGGCGACCTGCGCCGCGCCGACATGCTCAGGGCGGTCAGCGCGGGCGAGGCGCGGGCGATCTTCATCTGCGGCGACAACCCGGACTCGAACGCCATCGCGCTGCGCAAGCTGCGCGCGCGCCTGCCGAACCTGCCGATCTTCTGCCGCGCCGCCGACCGGTTCGAGATGCTGCGCCTGCAACGGCTGGGCGCAACCGGCGTGGTGCGCGAGACCTTCGAGTCGGGCGTCGCCCTGGCACGCGAGGCGCTCGAGGTGCTGGGCGACAGCGAAGTCGCGGGCGAAGTGATCGAGGAATTCCGCCGGCGCGACGCCGAACTGCTGCGCCTGCAA
>JAVVFE010000261.1:0-5000 GCA_032251175.1 Thermohalobaculum sp. | reverse complement strand
TGGCGCACCCGAAGGGATTCGAACCCCTGGCCTCTGCCTTCGGAGGGCAGCGCTCTATCCAGCTGAGCTACGGGTGCCTGGGCGCAGGCTATACACGGGCCGATCGCACTGCGCAACATGGCAGCGTTCGGGGGGCGCCTCACAGCAGGCCCAGCGAACGGAAGCTCGCATCGCGCTCCTTGCCGATCACGACGTGATCGTGGATCACCAGGCCCACCGCCTTGGCTGCCCGCTCGATCTGGCGGGTCATGTCGATGTCCGCCTGGCTGGGGGTGGGGTCGCCCGAGGGGTGGTTGTGCACCAGGATCAGCGCCGAGGCATTGAGCTCAAGCCCGCGCTTGACCACTTCGCGGGGATAGACCGGGACATGATCGACCGTGCCCTGAGCCTGCTCCTCGTCGGCGATCAGCACGTTCTTGCGGTCGAGAAACAGGATGCGGAACTGCTCGGTCTCGCGGTGCGCCATCGCGGTCTTGCAGTAGTCCATCAGCTGCGCCCAGCTCGTGATCACGGCGCGGTTCATCACCCGCGCGCGGGCCAGCCGGTGGGCCGCGGCCTCGACGATCTTCAGCTCGCAGATCACCGCCGCGCCCGTCCCCGGCACTTCGGCCAGCCGCGCGGGCGGGGCCGAGATCACGCCGTTGAAGTCGCCGAAGCGGGCGATCAGAAGCTTGGCCAGCGGCTTCACGTCGCGCCGCGGGATGGCGCGGAACAGCACCAGTTCCAGCATCTCGTAATCGGCGACGCTGGCCGGGCCGCCGGACAGGAACCGCTGGCGCAGCCGCTGGCGGTGTTGGTGGAAATGCGGCTCGCCGGCTGCTCCATCGGGCGCCGCATCCTCGCCCTCCCTGCCCCGTTCCGGCCTGCCCTTCTCAGCCCTGCCCTTCTCAGCCGCGTCCCGCCCCGCCGAGCCAGTCCCCACCGGAACCGGCCCCGGCGTGCCGGGCGCGGGCAGGCCAAACAGATCCCCGGCACGCGCATCGGCAAATCCGTCGCCCTCGCTGTCGATGCGCTTCTGCATCCCGCCCCCTCCGCTCCGGTTCACGCTGCAGGATCGGTGCAATATGGTTGATATTCGGTTACCCGGACGGCTACTCCAGCGGCAATCCCGGCGGCGATCCCGCGCCGGCATCAAACGCCGCATTGATGCCATCTTGCGCGGCTACCGAACGGGCAGGCATATCCGCGGCAAGGGGGCCCAGGTGCAGCAGAAGATCCATTTCATCTCGGGCCTGCCGCGGTCCGGCTCGACGTTGCTCTCGGCGCTGCTGCGGCAGAACCCGCGCATCCATGCCGGCATGACCAGCCCGGTCGGGCCGGTGTTCAACGCCTGCCTCACCGCGATGGGGGCCGAGAACGAATTCTCGGTGTTCTTCAAGGAGGAGCAGAAGCGCGACATCCTGCGCGGCATCTTCGACGGCTATTATCGCCATGTCGACGCGCACGGCCTGGTGTTCGACACCAACCGGATGTGGACCAGCCGGGTCGCCGCGGTGCGCAAGCTTTTCCCGCAGTCCAAGATGATCTGCTGCGTGCGCAACCCCGCCTGGGTGATGGATTCGGTCGAGCGCCTGATCCGCAAGAACGCCTTCGACGTCAGCCGCATCTTCACCAGCGCGCAGGAGCGTTCGACTGTCTTCACCCGGGCCGAGGCGCTGCTGAACCCGCACCGGATGATCGGCTTCGCCTGGTCCGCGCTGAAGGAGGCCTATTACAGCGAGGACAGCGACATGCTGCTGCTGGTCGATTACGATCTGCTCGCCAGCCGCCCGGCCGAGGTGATGCCGCTGATCTACAAGTTCATCGGCGCGGAGCCCTTCGCGCATGATTTCGACAACGTCGAATACGAGGCCGAAGACTTCGACACCCAGCTTCTGGCCAAGGGCCTGCACAAGATCAGCGGCAAGGTCGAACTGAAGCCGCGCCAGACGATTCTGCCGCCGGACCTGTTCAAGCGGTTCCAGGACCTGATCTTCTGGCAGGACGCGCGCGGCACCCGCGCGCACCGGATCGTGGTCACGCAGGACCCGCCGGCGGGCGAACGTCCCATCGCGGAACAGGCTGCTGACAAGAGCGTGAAGACTTCGTGAATCGGCCCCTTCACCGGGTCGGGCTGATTGACAGCCGGGCGCGGCGTGACAACGATCCGGCATTCTCGGGCGTTGGGATTCAAAGCGTTCGGCATTAGGGTGGGGAAACGACAATAGCCATTACAACCGGCGACGGCAGCATTTCTGATTCGGCAATTTCGGCGGGCATCTCCGCAAGCGGCTATGTCGAGATCGACTCGGGCCTCCATTCCACCGCGCGACTCGATGCGGCCAGCTTCGGCGGGTATCACCGCGGCGAGGTCGCAGTCAGCGGCGCGGGCTCGCAGCTTCTGACTTATGGCGCGTCGGCGCGCATCATGGTCGGCCGCAATACCGGGTCCTACGGCGCGCTCTAAGTATCGAACGAGGGCTTCGTGCAGAGCTTCCTGCTCGATGTCGGGCGCGATGGCGGCACGGGCATTGTGGGCATCGACACCGGCGCCGTCCTGCGCCTCAGCAGCGATGCGGGCGCCTTCGGCAATCCGCTCTACGCCGGCGAAGCGGGGCTTGCGGGCTTCGGACGCGCAGGCGGCTGTGGGGTGCTGCGTGTCTCGAGCGGCGGCCAGCTTCTGATCGAGAACACCGACGGCGTCAGCGACACCCCGATCCTGCGCTTCGGCCGCGACGGCGGCTCCGTCGGCACCGCCCGGATCTCGGGGGCCGGCAGCTCGGTCGACGTGATCCAGCACGGCGCGCAGGGCGACAACTACTTCGGCGGCGCCATTCTGAACATCGGCGAGGGCGGTCAGGGCATCGTCACCGTCACGGACGGCGCGCAGATCAACGTGCTGGGCGACCAGGCGCTGCTTCAGATCGCGCGCGGCCGCAACGGCGCGGCCGACAGCGTCGAGAGCCAGCTCGACATCACCAATGGCGGCGTGGTCAACGGCTTCTTCTTCGACATCGGTCGCGGCTACGGGTCGGACGGGCGCGTTCTGGTCGACGGGGTTGGCTCGACGCTCAACGCCTCCGACATGTTCGGCGCCTTCCCCGACTTCGTCGGCGAGGCCGGGTTCCTGCGCCTCGGCCGCAATGCCGGCAGCCACGGGCGGCTCGATGTCACCAATGGCGGCACCGTCAACGTCACCAACGATCCCTCGGGCAGCTACGACACGCCGCAGATCGTGCTCGCCCGCGACAATGGCGCGCGCGGCGTGCTGGTTGTCGATGGCGCAGGATCGTCGCTGACCGTGGCCCAGACCGGGTCGAGCGGCGAATTCTTCTACGAAGGCGCGACCATCGAGATCGGCGAGGGCGGCCAGGGTATCGCCACCGTCTCGAACGGCGCGACGATCAGCGTGCTGGGCGATGCGGCCAAGATCCGGGTGGCGAGCGGCAGATACGATGACAACACCGCCGAGCAGAGCCTGCTGAGCATCCTCGGCGGGGCGCAGGTGACCGTCGATGCGCAGGGCTATGGCGTGGTGACGCCGCTCGCCGGCGGATACGACACCATGTTCCATGGCGCGCTCGTCAGCATCGGCGGGCAGCAGGGCACCAACGGGCGCCTCCTGGTCGACGGCACGGGCTCGATGCTCACGCTCACCAGCACCGGCGCGACCGCGTTCGGCAGCGGGCTGATCATCGGCGATGGGGGCACCGGCGTGCTCGACATCACCGCCGGCGGGCAGGTCCGCAATCTCGGCATCGGCGGCACGACCACCGTTGGCCTCGAACCCGGCGCTAGCGGCACGGTCAACATCGACGGCGGCGACGGCAGCGACCTGCTGCTGGGCGGCAACGGCACCGACGCGCTCGACGGCGGGTTCGACCGGCTCGAGGGCGGCGCCGGCATCGACACGCTCGACGGCGGGTTCGGCACCGACATCCTGCTCGGCGGCGCCGATGCCGACACCTTCCTGTTCACCTCGGACGCCGACGGCGCCGATCGGGTCCTCGACTTCGAGGACGGCATCGACCGGATCCAGTTCACCGGCATCACCGACGTCGCGGGCTTTGGCGATCTGGTGATCGCGGCGCAGGGCACCGATACGCTGGTGACGGCCGGATCGGTGTCGGTCCTGCTCGAAGGCGTCGATCTCGCCCTGATCGAAGCCGACAACTTCCTGTTCGGCACCGTGACCTGATCCGGGGACCAGATCCGGGGACCTGCCCCGGGCACCGCCCCGGATACCAGATCCGGGGACCGGTCACCGCCCGCACCACCTGCAAGGGCGCCCTGCGCACCGCGCCGGGGCCCTTCGCATTGCCCGCGCGGCCCCTTGGCGCCTGCCCCTGCGCGGTTGTATGATCCCGCACCGGACGGCGGCGGGCGGGCCAGGGCCGCGTGCGCGGGATCCGGCGCTCGCGTGAGACACCGGGGGAGACGGGATGCTGGTCGTCACCTACAGCCCCCTTCTGGTCGGGGCCGCGGCACTTCTGGCGCTGATGGCGGCCTTCACCGGCCTCAGCCTGACCAACGGCCTCTCGCGCCTCAGCGCGGCCCAGCGCAAGCCGATGATCGTCAAGGCCGCCATCGTGCTGGGCGGCGGCGTGTGGTCCACCCATTTCGTGGCGATGCTGGCGCTCGACCTGCCGGTCGAGGTGTTCTACGACCCGGTCCTGACGCTGGCTTCGGCGCTGATCGCCATCCTGATGGCGGGGGCGGCGCTGCTTCTGCTGCATTTCGGGCCGCGGTCCGACCGGCGCATCGCGGTGGCGGGCGCGGTGATGGGGCTCGGCGTCGTGGCGATGCATTATTCCGGCATGTATGGCCTCAGGGGCTGCACCCCGGTGTTCGGCGCCACCGGCTATGCGGTCTCGACCACGCTCGCGATCCTGATCAGCTTCGGCGCGCTGAAGATCGCCTATGCCGAGCGCACGCTCAGGGGCATCGTCGGGGGGGCGGTGATCTACGCGCTGGCGATCCTTGCCATGCATTTCTCGGCCATGGCCTGGACCGGCTTCGTC
>JAVVFE010000260.1:0-5026 GCA_032251175.1 Thermohalobaculum sp. | reverse complement strand
CGGACGGCATCCCCGGGTCGGGCGCAGCGCCTGGTGCGCCGGCCGCGGGATTGGCCTGCGCCGGGATCGCGGCCGGGTCGGGCGCGCCGATTGCGGTGCCGCGCGGCTGACCGTTGGGAAGGCTCGCGACGAGGGACAGCGCGACGAGGGGTAGGGCGGGGAGGCCGGCGCCATGCGCCTGCGTGCCCGGCGTGCCCGGCGGGGCGGCCGGCATGCCGGGCGCAGGCGATGCGGCGCCCGCCGCCGCCGGCCGGCGCGCTTCGGCGAAGGGCATCGACGCTGCGAAATCCGCCTGCCCGGGCTCGGTCTTGCGCTCGGCGTCCGGCGCGCGGCGGCGTGCCGGTGCGTCCGTATCGTCCCGGGCAGCCCCGGCCGATACCCGTTGCGATGGTGCCGCCCGGCCCGATGCCCCGCCGGTTGCGGGCCGGGCAGCCGCGGGGTCGGCGATGGGGGGGATCAGGCCGTTCATCTGCGCACTCGCACTTTCTGTCCGATGCGACCCGTCATATCGCCAAGAGCTTACCGATTCTTTACGCGCCTGCGCTCCACTTCGGGCCGAACCATACCGGAGGGAAGAATGTCCGATCCTGTGCTGCCCGCCCGCCCGGCCACGATCCCGGCCGGGCCTTCGGCGCCGCGCCCGTCCTCGCCTGGGACGCCCTCGGCGCCTCGCGGGGCGGCACGCGACCCGGCCGCCACCGCCACCGCCTTCGAGGCGGCATTCCTGACCGAGATGCTGAAGCAGTCGGGACTGACCAAGGCGTTCGGTGCGCTGGCCGGCGGCGGCGGCGAGACCGGGTTTTCCGACCTTCTGACGCGCGAGATCGCAACCGAGATCGCCCGGACCCGCCCGCTGGGGATCGGG
Source organism: Thermohalobaculum sp. (assembly GCA_032251175.1). Classification (GTDB taxonomy): domain Bacteria; phylum Pseudomonadota; class Alphaproteobacteria; order Rhodobacterales; family Rhodobacteraceae; genus Thermohalobaculum. The sequence goes on along the minus strand of JAVVFE010000260.1, from coordinate 4,161 downwards.
GCTGCGGTGCGCCAGCGGCTCGACGGGGGCGGATCATGACCGGGGCGGAGGCGCTGCTGGCGGAGGGGCGCGCGCTGCTGGCGCGCGAGCGGGGGTTGCTGCTGGGGGGCGATTACCTGCGCGCCGAGGCGCTGGCGGCGGAGAAGCGCGCCTATCTCGACCGGCTCGAATCGGTCTGGCCGACGGTCGCGCCGGCCGAGGGGCTGCGCGAGGGGCTGACGGCGCTGGCCGGCGACGCACGGCGCAACGAACGGCTGTTCCTGGCCGTGCGCGAGGGGTTGGCGGCGGCGCGCCGGCGGATCGCAGCACTCCAGGCGACGCGCACGGGCGCGGTGGCCTATGCGCGCGACGGCTCGCGCATCACCAGCCGGGCGGATGCCTGCGGAAAAACCAAGTCGGCCTGACCGGCTTTACCGGGGCTTAGGATTTCTGGTGTCTTGCTACTGCCAACGCGGATGCAGACACCGCGCGCCATCGAAGATGGCTCCTCATGTCAGAAGGCACGTCACCGGACCGGGGGGTAATCCCCGATCCAGAGTTCCCTGCACGATGCGTGCGGGAGTGTGTCAAGACGGCGTGAACCGCGCCGCGATATCAAGGGAATGATCCAGATGGCTGCCAGCATCCTGACCAACAACAGCGCGATGATCGCGCTCCAGAACCTGCGCAACACCAACCAGAGCCTCGCCGACGTCAACAGCCAGATCTCGACCGGCAAGAAGGTCGCGACGGCGAAGGACAACGCCGCGGTGTTCGCGATCTCCTCGGTCATGCAGTCGGACGTGGCCGGGTTCAAGGCGATCTCCGAATCGCTGTCGCTGGGCGGCTCGACGGTGGCGGTCGCCTCGAACGGCGCCAAGCAGGTCGGCGAGCTGCTGAACGACATCAAGGGCAAGATCGTCGCCGCCAACGAGGAGAACGTCGACCGGACCAAGCTGCAGGACGAGGTCTCGTCGCTGCGGAGCCAGATCGAGGGGATCGTCAACGCAGCCCAGTTCAACGGCCTGAACCTGCTGAAGAACACCGACACGACCGCGGGTTCGGGCACGGTCGACATCCTGGCCTCGCTCGACCGCGCGTCCGACGGCAGCGTCACGGCGAGCAGCATCACGGTTTCGAAGCAGGATCTCTCGACGCAGCAGGCGGCGATCGGCACGACCGTCACCGCGGCGGCCTCGGACAACCTGACCGGCGCCGCGAACGGCACGGCCACGGCGCTGACGGGAGCGGCCACGCCACCGACCCAGGCGGTGACGGTCGATGCCGTCTCGGCCGGCCAAGGCTTCACGGTGCAGATCACCGGCGGCGCCGGCGCCCTCACCGGGCTCGACACTGCCTCGACCGGCGACATAAGCTATGTCGCGCGGGATGGCGATACGGCGGAAGATGTCGCGAACGGTCTTGCCGCTGCCTTCAACAGCTTCATCCAGGAGACTGCCGGCGCCGATGCTTCGACGATCGCGGCAACCGTCTCGAACGGCACGATCACCTTCACGGGGTCGAGCACCACGGGCGACAACTTCTCGATCAATGTGGGCGAGGTCGCGGCTGCGCAGAACACCATCGGCGGCGGGCTCGAAGCACTGGGCGAGATCGACGTCTCGACCCAGGCCGGGGCAACCGCGGCGCTGGGCGCGATCGAGGGGCTGATCCAGACCACGATCAACGCCCAGGCCGCCTTCGGCACGGCCGAGAAGCGGGTGGATCTGCAGAACGAGTTCATCACCTCGCTGACCGACAGCTTCAAGTCGGGCATCGGTGCGCTGGTGGATGCGGATCTCGAGGAAGCCTCGGCCCGGCTCCAGGCGCTGCAGGTGCAGCAGCAGCTTGGCGTCCAGGCGCTGTCGATCGCCAACCAGGCGCCGCAGAACATCCTCGCGCTGTTCCGGTAATCCCGGGTGGGGCCGGGCGCGAAGCTCGCCCGGCCCCTTCCCCGCGCCGGCCTTTGGCCGACAGTCGCTTGGCACAACTCGAAAGGATGAGCCATGACCGCGATGGCCGTGCCGATCTCGGGCTACGCGCAGGCCGCGAAAGCCCTTGGGACGCCACGCTCGATCGAACACAAGGTGTTCAGCACGATCACCGGACGCATGTCCCGGGCATCGCAAGCCCCTGCGGACTTCCCCGCGCTGGTCGCGGCGGTTCACGACAATCTCTCGCTGTGGACGGCAATCACGGCCGACGTTGCCGACAGCCGGAATGCGCTTCCCGCCCAATTGCGTGCGCAACTGGTCTATCTCGGCGCGTTCACACGCGCCCACACCCAGAAGGTGTTGCGTGGCGAAGCCGAGGCCGCACCGCTGATCGAGATCAACACCACCGTCATGCGCGGCCTCCGCGGACAGACGGCACCCTGAAAGGGCCGGAACCATGGCTGGACTGATCCTCAAACTCCGCGCGCACGAGCAGATCCTGGTGAACGGCGTGGTGATGCAGAACGGCGATCGCAATACGCGCCTGATCATCAAGACCGCCGACGCCAAGATCCTGCGGCTGCGCGACGCCATCCACCCGGAGGCGGTCGACACGCCGGTCAAACGGGTGTGCTACATCGCCCAGCTTGCCGTCGCCGGCGAGGCCGAACCGGAAAAGGCGGCGCGCCAGTTGGCCTCGGCGATCGACCAGTTGGCCGCCGCCCTGGGCGGGATCGAGACCTGCGACGATGCGCTGGCCGATGCCCGGGAAGCGGTGATGGAGAGGAATTTCTATCTTGCGTTGCGAGCGTTGCGCCGGCTTCTTCCAGTCGAGGAACGGTTGCTTGCACTGGCGTCCGGACCAGCGCCGGAGCCGGCGGTGGCGGGGGCCTGATGCCCTTCCCTCCCGCAATCCCGGCGGGCGGCCTTGTCGGGTTCCGCTTTCTGACGCGGACCTTCGAGGCGCAGTTCGCCCAGTTCTCGCGCAGCCCGGACATCGAGCGCGAGGTGCAGGATTTCATCGCCCGGGCGGGCGAGATCGCCAGCGCCGAGGAGCTGGTCCAGGACACCCGCCTGCTGCGCGTCGCGCTGGGGGCCTTCGGGCTGGAGGATGAGATCGGCAAGCGCGCCTTCATCCGTCGCATCCTCGAGCAGGGGACGACCGAGCCCGAGGCGTTCGCCAACCGGCTCGCCAATCCGGTCTGGCGCGAGTTCAGCGCGGCGTTGGGTTTCGGCGATCTGGGGTCGACCCTGGGCAGCGAGAGCGTCCGGCGCGACCTGGCCCAGCAGTTTCGCGTGCGCCAGTTCGAACGCAGCGTGGGCGAGGTCGATGTCGACCTGCGCCTCGCGCTCAACTTCAAGCGAGAGATCGGGCAGTTTGCCGCCGGCAGCGGATCGGATGCGGCGATCTGGTTCCGGATCCTCGGCTCGCCGCCGGTGCGGCAGGTGATCGAGGGCGTCTTCGCGCTGCCTGGAAGCTTCGGGCAGCTTGATCTCGACGCGCAGCGCGAGATCCTCGAGTCGCGCGCGCAACGCCTTTTCGGGGACAGCTCGCCCAGGGTTTTCGCCGATCCCGCGGTGGCGGATCGTGCGGTGCAACGCTTTCTGCTGAACGCCCAGATCGCGGCCGGCGCGGTGAATGCCAGCCCCGGCTCGACCGCGCTGACGTTGCTCACCTCGGGTGGGCTGGGGGGTGGGGCGCGCGCAAACCTGTTTCGCTCGGGGATCTGAGCCGGGGCGCGGCTGAATTCTGGCGGGACGGCGGTGCAGGTCGCCGTGCCGGGGCGCGGGGCGGGTTTTGCTCAGGGGCCGGCGGTGAGCGCCGATGCCAGCGCAGCGAATACCTGGGCGCGGCTGCGCCCGGCGCGCGCGGTGCCGAGGAAGGCATCGACGGCGGGATACACCCGGATCGCCTCGTCGAGCGCCGCGTCGCTGCCGGGGCTGTAGAGGCCCGAGCGGATCAGCGGCGCCGCCTCCTCGTAGGTCGCGACGATCGCCCGGGCGCGGCGGCAGAGGTCGGCCTCGGCGTCGGTCCAGGCATCGGGCGCCGAGCGCGAGACCGAACGGCGCAGGTCGATCGCCGGGAAGCGGCCGCGCTCGGCGATGGCGCGGTCGAGCACGACATGGCCGTCGAGCACGCCGCGCAGCATGTCGGCCACCGGCTCGTCCATGTCGGACCCGGCCACCAGCACGGTGAAGATGGCGGTGATGTCGCCGCCACGATCGCCGACGATGCCCGGGCCCGCCC
>JAVVFE010000259.1:0-5026 GCA_032251175.1 Thermohalobaculum sp. | reverse complement strand
ACGCGGTCGCAGCGGCGGCGGCGCTCGACATCGCGCTGACCAAGCGCGGCAAGCATCTGGGCGCCGACATCCAGATGTGCGGCGTGCCGGTCCACGCCGCCGAGAGCTACCTGCTGACCCTGATCCGCAAGGGATTTCGCGTCGCCATCGCCGAGCAGATGGAAGACCCGGCCGAGGCGAAGAAGCGCGGCGCCAAATCCGTCGTCAGGCGCGAGGTGGTGCGCCTCGTCACCCCCGGCACGATCACCGAGGAGACCCTGCTCGACGCCCGGCGCAACAACTTCCTCGCCGCCTGGGCCGAGGTCCGGGGCGAGGGCGCGCTGGGCTGGGCCGATGTCTCGACCGGCGAACTGCGCGTCGCGCCCTGCGCGCGGGTGGCGCTGGGGCCGATGCTGGCGCGCCTGGCACCCCGCGAGGTGCTGATCCCCGAGCGCGCGACCGAGGACCCAAGCCTCGCCCCCGGGATCGAGGAGGCGGGTGCCGTGGCCACCCCCCTTGGCCCCGCAAGCTTCGATTCGACCGCGGCCGAAGGGCGCCTCAACCGCCTGTTCGGGGTGGCATCGCTCGATGCCTTCGGCAGCTTCTCGCGGGCCGAGACCGCGGCGCTGGGCGCGCTGGTCGACTACCTCGACCTGACGCAGAAGGGCCGCCTGCCGCTGCTGCGCCCGCCGGTGCAGGAAAGCCCGGGCGGCGTGATGCGGATCGACGCGGCCACCCGGCGCAATCTGGAACTGACCCAGGCGCTGTCGGGCGGGCGCGAAGCAACGCTGCTGGCGGCGATCGACCGCAGCCGCACCGGCGGGGGGGCGCGGCTGCTCGCCGCCCGGATCGCGGCGCCGCTGACCGACGTTGCCGCGATCCGCGCCCGCCACGACGCGGTCGAATGGCTCGCCGAGAGCCGGGCGCTGATGGATGCGCTGGGCGATGCGCTGGCCCGCGTGCCCGATGTCGAACGCGCGCTCGCCCGCCTCGCGCTCGACCGCGGCGGCCCGCGCGATCTGGCGGCGATCCGCGCGGGGCTGGGGCAGGCCGCGGTCATCGCCACAGCCCTGGGCGCGGCCGAGCCGCCCGCCCTGATCGCCGGCGCCGCCGCGCGGCTGGCGGGTCACGAGGCGCTGATCGGGCTGCTCGAGGCGGCCCTGGTGGCCGAGCCGCCGCATCTGGTCCGCGATGGCGGCCTGATCGCCCGGGGGCACGACGCCGACCTCGACGCCGCGCGCCGGCTGCGCGACGAGGGGCGCGGCGTGATCGCGGGCATGCAGGCAGACTATGTCGCCGAGACCGGGATCGACGCCCTCAAGATCCGCCACAACAACGTGCTGGGCTATTACATCGAGACCACCGCCCGCCACGCCGAGGCGATGTTCGAGCGCAAGGACCGCTTCATCCACCGCCAGACGCTGGCCAACGCCGTGCGCTTCACCACGGTCGAGCTGTCCGACCTCGAGAACCGCATCCTGAATGCCGGCAACCGCGCGCTCGAGATCGAGAAGCGCATCTTCGCCGACCTGCGTGCCGCCGTGCTGGCAGCCCAAGGCCCGGTGGGCGAGGCCGCCCGCGCGCTGGCCGAGCTTGATGTCGCAGCCTCCGCCGCCCGGCTCGCGGTCGAGGAAGGCTGGACCCGCCCGCAGGTCGAGGCCTCGCGCGCCTTCTGCGTCCGCGCCGGGCGCCACCCGGTGGTCGAGCAGGCCCTGCGCCGGCAGGGCGCGGGGCCGTTCGTCGCGAACGACTGCGACCTCTCGGCCGACCCCGCCGGCCCCGCGCCGATCTGGCTGCTGACCGGCCCCAACATGGCGGGCAAATCGACCTATCTGCGCCAGAACGCGCTGATCGCGATCCTCGCGCAGGCGGGGCTGTTCGTGCCGGCCGCCGAGGCGCGGATCGGCGTCGTCGATCAGCTTTTCAGCCGGGTGGGCGCGGCCGACGACCTCGCCCGCGGGCGCTCGACCTTCATGGTCGAGATGGTCGAGACCGCCGCCATCCTGAACCAGGCGGGGCCGGGCGCGCTGGTGATCCTCGACGAGATCGGGCGCGGCACGGCGACCTGGGACGGGCTCTCGATCGCCTGGGCGGTGCTGGAACACCTGCACGAGGCGAACCGCTGCCGCGGGCTGTTCGCGACCCACTACCACGAGCTGACCGGGCTTGCGGAACGCCTCGACAAGCTCACCACCGCCACCGTCGCGGTGCGCGAGTGGGAGGGCGACGTGATCTTCCTGCACGAGGTCCGCCCCGGCGCCGCCGACCGCTCCTACGGCGTGCAGGTGGCCCGCCTCGCCGGGTTGCCCGACGCGGTGATCGCCCGCGCCCGCGAGGTGCTGGAAAAGCTCGAGACCCAGGAGCGCGAGGGCGCGCCCGCCGACCTGATGGACGCCCTGCCGCTGTTCCAGGCCCGCCCGCGCCCGGCGCCCGCGCCCGCGCCGAAGGTCTCGGCCGTCGAGGCGCGACTCGGCGCGATCCACCCCGACGAGCTTACCCCGCGCGAGGCGCTCGACCTGATCTACGAACTGCGCGCGATGCTGAAGGATGCGCGCTAGCGGCCTTCGCCGCCCCCGACCACCCGCGCCACGCCGTCACTCGACGCCGGCCGGTGCCCCGGCCCGCACCGCATCGGGGCGGGTGAGGATGAAGACCATGACCCCCGCCAGCGCCAGCGCCTGAAGCGCCACCACCGGCCCCGGCACGCCCAGCGCCAGCGACAGGATCAGGCTGAACGCCACCGCCACCAGCGCCGCGCGCTTGGCGCGCCGGCCGATCGCGCCGCGCTCGCGCCAGTCGCGGATGCCAGGGCCGAAGCGCGAGCGATGCACCAGCCAGTCGTGGAACCGCTGCGATCCGCGGGCGAAGCAGAAGGCCGCGAGCAGCATCAACGGCACGGTGGGCAGCAGCGGCAGGAACGCGCCCACCACCCCGGCCGCGAAGGCCATGCCGCCCGCAATGGTCCAGATCATGCGCATCGCGCCCTCCGTCCGCCGTGCTCGGGACTGCCGCCACCAGAGCTGCCCAGCCCCATATCCGCCCAGCCCAGACCCGCCTTGACCAGAGATAGGGCGTTCGGCCCGCTCAGGCCAGCAGATCGCCGATCACGCGGTCGAGAAGCAGCACCCCCTGCGGCGTCGCCACCAGTCGGCTGCCGCGCAGCACGACCAGCCCCGCGGCCTCGAGCGCCGCGATCCGGTCCGCTGCGATCGGCGCGCCCGCCACCGCCGCGTGGCGCGCAAGGTCGATCCCCTCAGCCAGCCGCAGCCCCATCAGCACCAACTCGTCGCCCCGCTCGGCCGGGATGAGCGGGGTTGCCTCGACCATCGCATGGCCCGCGCGCGCGACGCCCGCCATCCACCCGGCCGGGTCGCGCGCCGTCGCAGTCGCCACGCGCACCCCGTCCGGGCGCGTGATCCGGCCATGCGCGCCGGGGCCCACGCCCGCGTAATCGCCCGCGCGCCAGTAGACCAGGTTGTGCCGGCTCTCGGCCCCCGGGCCCGCGTGGTTCGAGACCTCGTAGGCCGGCATCCCCGCCGCCGCGGTCATCGCGCGGGTGATCGCGAACATCTCGGCTGCCGCCTCGTCCCCGGGCACGCTCAGCCGCCCGCGGCGGTGCAGATCGAAGAAGCGCGTGCCCTCCTCGATCGTCAGTTGGTAGAGCGAGAGGTGATCGACCGCCATGCCCAGCGCCGCGCGCAGTTCCGCCTCCCACGCCGCGGGGGTCTGGCCCATCCGGGCATAGATCAGGTCGAAGCTGACCCGCCGGAACGCGCCGCGGGCGACATCAAAGGCCGCCCGCGCCTCCGAAGCGGTGTGCATCCGGCCCAGCGCCTTCAGGTCCGCGTCGTTCAGCGCCTGCACGCCCATCGAGACGCGGTTGACCCCCGCCCCCGCATAGGCGCGGAACTTCGCCGCCTCGACCGAGGTGGGGTTGGCCTCCAGCGTGATCTCGGCGCCCTCGGCCAGCCCCCACAGCCGATCGGCCTCCTCGATCAGCCGCCCGACGGTCTCAGACGCCATCAGGCTGGGCGTGCCGCCGCCGAAGAACATGGTGTCCGCCGGCCGCGGCCCGCTGAGATCGCGCATGTGGCGCATCTCGGCCACCAGCGCATCGGCCCAGGCGGCGTGGTCCACGTCGCGCGACACATGGCTGTTGAAGTCGCAATAGGGGCATTTCGCGAGGCAGAACGGCCAGTGGACATAGACGCCGAAGCCGCCCGCCTGCCAGTCCGGCGCGCTCACTTGCGCTCCAGATGCGCCCAGATCACCCATGCCAGCCCCGCAACCCCCGCCAGCCCCGCAAAGGCGTTCCCCCGCCAGCCCGCGACCGCGAGCAGCCCGACAAAGCCCAGGCCCAGCGCGACCGCATGGCGCTTGGCAAAGGCCGAAGGGTCCGGGCCTGCCATCGGCTGCACCTCATCCGCGAAAGGCCGTGACCTCGATCTCGACCTTCATCTCGGGCGCGATCAGGCCGGCCACGACCATCGTGGCCGCCGGGCGCACCTCGCCAAGCGCCGCGCGCAGCGCCGGCGCGATGGCGTGGCGCAGATCGGCGTCCGTCACGGTGTATTGCACGCGCACGACATCGGCCATGGCAAAGCCCGCCTCGGCCAGCGTGGCGGCAATGGTGGCAAGCGCGTTCGCCGCCTGCTCGGCCGCGCCCTCGGGCATCGCCATCCGCGTGTAGTCATAGCCGGTGGTCCCGGCGACGAAGCACCAGTCGCCCGCCACCACCGCGCGGGAATAGGCGAACTCGTCCTCGAACGGCGAGCCGGTCGAGATCAGGCGGCGGGTCATGGCGTTCCTCCGAAACAGGCGGCGACAAGCTGGCGGAAGGCGTCGGCGCGGTGCGAGATCGCGTGCTTGGCCGCGGGTTCCATCTCGCCGAAGGTGAGGCTGCCGCCCGTTGGCAGGAACACGGGATCATAGCCGAACCCCTGCGCGCCGCGCGGCGGCCAGATCACCTCGCCCTCGGCGGTGCCGCGGAAGGTCTCGTCATGCCCGTCGGGCCAGGCGAGCGACAGCACGCAGACGAATCGCGCCC
>JAVVFE010000258.1:0-5050 GCA_032251175.1 Thermohalobaculum sp. | reverse complement strand
GCGGATCGAGGGCCGCGCCCGGGACGCCGACACCGCGACCCTGACGGCCGCACAGCGCCGGCGCGAGGCGGCGCTGGGCGCGACCCCCGCGCCGGGGCGCAGCGCGGACGACATCGCCCGCGAGCGCCGGAGCGCGGTGGTGGACGAAGCCGGCGCGCGCCGTGCGGTCGAGATTGATGCGCAGCGGCGCGCGGCCGCCGACCGCGCCGCGCGGCGCCCGGCGCCGGGCATCGGCCGCGACCCCTTCGAGGCGAGCGATGCCTATACGCGCCGCGTGCTCGAGGGTGCGAGCCGGCCGCCGCCGGTGCGCTCGCGCGCGCCCGGGGGCGCGCTGCCGGATCTGGGGCCGGTCACCCTGCCTTGAGGCGATGCGCGGTTTGCGACAGGATCTGTCGCCGCCGCTTGCCCGGCTGTCGCATCGCCGGGTGACAGGGCGGGGTGCGATCGGTGACACTCGCGGCCACGCACCCGCGGCGTGTGGCCGTGGTGCGAACGAGCGACCGAAAGGGGACGCGATGTTCCGGAAGATCCTTCTGCCGATCGACCTTGATGCTGCGGCAAGCTGGAAGAAGCCGATCGCCATCGCCGCCGAGCTTGCGCGCGAGGGCGCCGAGGTGCATGTGCTGGCGGTGCTGCCCGAGGTGCGGTTTGCCATCCTCGGCAGCTATTTCGACAAGGACTTCGCGGGCGCGGCGCTCAAGGACATGACCGGGGGCCTGCGCCACTGGATGGCGGACAACATGCCGCCCGGGCTGAAGGCGGTCCCGCATGTCGCCCATGGCACGATCTATGACGAGATCATCCGCACCGCAGACCGGCTGAAATGCGACGTGATCGTGGTGGGCGCGAGCCGGCCCGACGCGCGGCAATACCTGCTGGGCCCCAATGCCGCGCGGGTGGTGCGCCACGCGAAGCAGACGGTGATCGTCGCGCGCGATTGAGGCGGGCTGATACCAGTTTTCCTTGAGCCCGACTGATGCCGTCCTGACTGTGCTGCGCGCGCCCCGGGCTTGACCCAGGGCGCGCCTCGCGTCGTCAGCGGTGCGGTGCGAGGCCCCGGCTCGGGGGCAGGGCGCAGCGGAAGTCCCAACGATCGGTTCCGATCAATGCAAGCTGGTATCAGCCGGGGATGCGGTTGACCAGCGCCGCCCCCGCCCGGAAGCGCGCGAGGTTGGCGGCGAAGAAATCGGCGAACCGCAGCGCCCAGCCGTCGATCTGGTCGGCGCAATGCGGCGTGACCAGAAGGTTGGGCAGGTCCCAGAGCGGGCTGGCCGCGGGCAGCGGCTCCTCGGCGAACACGTCGCACCAGGCGCCGCCCAGATGGCCCGAGGCCAGCGCGTCGTGCAGCGCCGGCTCGACGACGCAGCCGCCGCGGGCCGAGTTGAGGAACAGCGCGCCCGGGCGCATCAGCGCGAAGCGCCGCGCGTCGAACAGGTTCGCGGTCTCAGGCGTCAGGCGCAGGTGGCACGAGACCGCGTCGGCCCCGCCCAGCACCGCGTCGAGATCGGCCAGCGGGCGCATGGTGGCGATGCCCTCGACCGGCTGGCCGCTGCGGTTGAGGCCGGTCACCGCCATCCCCAGTGCCGCGGCGCGGCGCGCGACCTCGCGCCCGATGGCGCCGGCGCCGACGATGGCCAGCCGCTGCCCGGCGAGCGGGCGGAAGGTGCCGGGGCGCCAGGCCCGCGCCCGCTGGTCGTCGCGGTAGCGCAGGAGCCCGGTGTTCAGCGCAAGCAGGGCGGCGATTGCGGTCTCGGCGAGGTAGGGGGCGAGGACGCCGACGGCGTTGGTGACGGTGACGCGCGTGGCGTCCCACGGGCCCAGCCACTCGTAGCCCGAGCCGCCGACCTGCAGCCAGCGCAGCGAGGGGGCCTCGATCACCCGGCGGCAGGCGGCTTGCGCGATGGTCTCGGTGCGGATCAGCAGGGCGGCCTCGGGCCGCTCGGCCAGGGCGGCGTCGAGGCGGTCGGCCGATGTCAGCGCGAGGATCCGCTCGCCCGGCAGGCGGGGGCCGAGATGGGCGGCGATCTCGGCGGCCTCGGCGGCCAGGATCAGGAGGGGCGGGGGCATGGCATCCTCGGCGGGCGGGGTTGCGGGCGGTCGGTCGACCCGAGGCTACGGCGCCGCAGCCGCGCAGGCGAGGCGTTTCGAGCGCCTCGGCGGCGGCGGCGGCGGGACTCATGCGGACCCCGGCCATACGGGCCCCGTCACGCGGCCCCCGTCATGCGGCCCCCGTCATGCGGCCCCCGACCATGCGGGTCCGGGCCAGGCCATACGGGCCCCGGCCATCAGGGCCCCGGGCGTGCAGGCGGGGCGGTTCGATGCGCCGTCGCCCATCGGTGGCGCCAGCGAGCACGGGGCCGCGCGCGCGGGGGCAAGGACGCTCCGCCGGGTGCCGCGTGCGCGGGGGCAAGGACGCTCCGCCGGGTGCCGCGCGGCCCGGCGGTTCGCGCCGGGCGCCCGGGCCGGGGAATGGGAGGCGGTGCCGCCCCCCGGGGCCCTGCGCGTCAGGCCGCCTTGCGGGCCGATGCGCCGTAGAACCGCCCGCCATCTGCGGCCATCTTGCGCAGCATCGCGGGCGGCGCGAAGCGCGGGCCATGGCGCGCCGCGAGGTCGTTGCAGATCGCCACCGCGCGGTCCGCGCCCAGGATGTCGAGCCAGCCGAACGGCCCGCCCGACCAGGGCGCGAAGCCCCAGCCGAGGATGGCGCCGACATCGCCCTCGCGGATGTCCGTCAGCACCCCGTCCTCGAGCGCGCGCACGGCCTCGAGCGCCTGCGCCATCATCAGGCGGTTCTGCACCTCGGCGAGCGCGGGCTGGGTGGCGGCGGCGGGGTAGAGGCCGGGCAGCCCGGACCAGAGGCCGGTGCGCTTGCCGCGCTCGTCATAGGCGTAGAAGCCCATGGCGTTCTTGCGCCCCAGCCGGCCCTGGTCCTCGACCATCAGGCGCAGCACCTCGTCGGCCGGGCTTTCGGGATAGGCGGCGCCCATCGCCGCCCTGGTGGCCTGGGCGATCTTGAGCCCGAGTTCCAGCGACACCTCGTCGGACAGTTGCAGGGGGCCGACCGGCATGCCCATCTGCCGGGCCGCGTTCTCGATCAGCGCGGGCGTGACACCCTCGGCCAGCATCCGCACGCCCTCGTTGACGTAGGGCAGGATGCAGCGGTTGGCGTAGAAGAAGCGGGCGTCGTTCACCACGATAGGCGTCTTGCGGATCTGGCGCACGAAGTCGAGCGCCTTGGCCACCGCCTCGGGCCCGGTCTCGCGCCCCTTGATGATCTCGACCAGGTTCATCTTGTGGACCGGGCTGAAGAAGTGGATGCCGATGTACCGCTCGGGCCGGGCCGAGGCGCGGGCAAGCTCCGAGATCGGCAGGGTCGAGGTGTTGGTCGCGAAGATCGCGTCGGGGCCAAGCGCAGTCTCGGCCATGTGGGTGACCTTGGCCTTGAGCGCGGGGTCCTCGAACACCGCCTCGACCACCAGATCGCAGCGCGAGAGCTTCGCGTAGTCGGGCGTCGCGGTGATGCGGTCGAGCACCGCGTCGCGCGCCGCCTCGTCGATGCGCTTCTGCTTGACCGCGCCGTCGAGCAGGCCCGCGACGGTGGCCCGCCCCTTGTCGGCCGCGGCCTGGTCGCGGTCGATCAGCACCACCTCGATGCCGGCAATGGCGGCGACGTAGGCGATGCCCGCGCCCATCATGCCCGCGCCGATCACGCCGAGCCGGGCGACCTTCATGTCGGGCAGGTCGGCGGGGCGGGCTGCGCCCTTCTCGAGCGCCTGCTTCGACAGGAACAGCGAGCGGATCATCGCCTCGGACGACGGGTCCATCAGCACATGGGTGAACCAGCGCGCCTCGATCCGGATGGCGGTGTCGAACGGCACCAGCGCGCCCTCGTAGACTGCCGAGAGCATCGCGCGGGCGGCCGGATAGACGCCCTGCGTCTTGCCATGGGTCATCGCGGTGGCGCCGAGGAACATCTGGAAGCCCTCGGCGGTGTAGGGCGCGCCGCCCGGCATGCGATAGCCCTTGCGGTCCCAGGGCTTGACCGCGTCCGATTCGGTCGCGTCCTTCAACCAGTCGCGCGCGGCCTTCATCAGGTCGGCGGGCTCGACCACGTCGTCCACGAGCCCACCGGCCTTGGCCCGTTTCGGCGCCGGGGTCTTGCCTTGCAGCAGGAACTCGGACGAGCCCATCAGCCCCAGCATGCGCACCAGCCGCGTGGTGCCGCCCGCGCCGGGGAACAGGCCGACCAGGATCTCGGGCAGGCCGATCTTCGCCTTGGGCGCGTCGGCCGCGATCCGGCGGTGGCAGGCCAGCCCGATCTCGGTGCCGATGCCCATCGAGGTGCCGGGGCAGGCCCAGACGAAGGGCTTGCCCCCCTTATTGGTCTTGGGGTCCGCGCCCGCGCGCTCGATCTTGCGCAGCACGCCGTGGAGCTGCATGACGAAGCGGAAGATCGTCTCGGCCAGGTTGCCGCCCTTGGCCGCGGCCTCGGATTTCATCCTGGCGATGACGTTGAGGTCCATGCCGCCAGCGAAATCGGGCTTGGCCGAGGTGATGATCACGCCCTTGACGGCAGGGTCGGTGATGACCGCGTCGACATGGGCGTCAAGCTCGCGGATGCCCGCCTCGTTCAGCACGTTCATCGAGGCGCCGGGCAGGTCCCAGGTGATGGTGGCGATGCCGTCGTCGACGGACAGGTGGAAGATCTCGGTCATCAGTGCTCTCCGGTCCTGGGGATGTGCGGGCGGGGCCGACCCCCACCCCCTCCCTCCCCCACGAGGGGGGAGGGGGCCGCGATGTCCGTGTCGGCGCGGCAGGTGGCGGGGCGGCTCCCCTCCCCCTCGTGGGGAGGGGCTGGGGGAGGGGTGAGATCCTGCGGAGGGGTCGGTGCAGCCAGTGCGTCGGCGATGGCCTGGGCAACGCCCTCGGGATTGCCCAGAACCTCGGAATTCCAGAAGCGCAGGACCCGGAAGCCCTGGCCGCCGAGCCAGGCATCGCGCGCGGCGTCGGCCGGGCCCTCATGGCCGCCGTGCTGGAACGTGCCCGCGCG
>JAVVFE010000257.1:0-5051 GCA_032251175.1 Thermohalobaculum sp. | reverse complement strand
CTGGCCAAGCCGATCGCCATCCAGCGCTCGCAGATGTCGCAGGCGGCGCTCGAGGAAAACGCCCGGATGCTCGAAACCGTGCTCGAGGACTACGGCGTGCGCGGCGAGATCACCGCGGTCAAGGCCGGCCCGGTGGTCACGCTCTATGAACTCGAGCCCGCGCCGGGGCTGAAGGCAAGCCGGGTCATTGGCCTCTCGGACGACATCGCCCGCTCGATGTCGGCGCTCTCGGCCCGCGTCTCGACCGTGCCGGGGCGCTCGGTCATCGGCATCGAATTGCCGAACGCCGAGCGCGAGAAGGTCTGGCTGCGCGAGGTGATCGAGACCGCCGAATACGGCGACGGCCGGGTGATGCTGTCGCTCGTGCTGGGCAAGGACATCGAGGGGCGCCCGGTGGTCGCGAACCTCGCCAAGATGCCGCATCTCTTGATCGCAGGCACCACCGGCTCGGGCAAGTCGGTGGCGATCAACACCATGATCCTGTCGCTGCTCTACAAGCTCAGCCCGCAGCAGTGCCGGCTGATCATGATCGACCCCAAGATGCTGGAACTCAGCGTCTACGACAACATCCCGCACCTGCTCGCCCCCGTCGTCACCGACCCCAAGAAGGCGATCGTCGCCCTCAAATGGGTGGTGGCCGAGATGGAGGAGCGCTACCGCAAGATGTCGAAGATGGGCGTGCGCAACATCGACGGCTACAACGCCCGGGTGCGCGACGCGCTCGACAAGGGCGAGGAGTTCAGCCGCACCATCCAGACCGGCTTCGACGAGACCACCGGCGCGCCGGTCTACGAGACCGAGTTCGTCGAGCCCGAAGAGATGCCCTACATCGTCGTCATCGTCGACGAGATGGCCGACCTGATGATGGTGGCAGGCAAGGAGATCGAAGCCTGCATCCAGCGCCTCGCGCAGATGGCGCGCGCGTCGGGCATCCACCTGATCATGGCGACGCAGCGGCCTTCGGTGGATGTGATCACCGGCACGATCAAGGCGAACTTCCCGACCCGGATCAGCTTTCAGGTGACCTCGAAGATCGACAGCCGCACCATCCTGGGCGAACAGGGGGCCGAGCAGCTCCTCGGCCAGGGCGACATGCTCTACATGGCCGGCGGCGGCCGCATCCGGCGCGTCCACGGCCCGTTCGTCTCGGACGAGGAGGTCGAGGAGGTGGTGAACCACCTCAAGGGACAAGGCCAGCCGGACTATGTCGGCGCGGTGACCGAAGGCGCCGACGACGAGGTGCAGGCGATCGTCGACGAGAAACTCGGCCTCGCCCAGCCCGGCGACTCGGACGAAGACCTCTACGACCGCGCGGTGGCGATCGTCGCGCGCGACCGGAAATGCTCGACCAGCTACATCCAGCGCAAGCTGGCGGTCGGCTACAACAAGGCCGCGCGCCTGGTCGAGATGATGGAGACGCAAGGGGTGGTCAGCTCCGCCAACGCCGTCGGCAAGCGCGAAATCCTGGTCGAGGAACGCTGAGCCGGGCTGCCGCGCGGCCCGGCGCAGCCTTGACTCGGGACGGTGCGCCTCGCACAAGCGCGGCAACGGAACGCGCCGCCCGGACGTTTCATGCTTGGGCAGGCAAGAGAACAGGTGCCATGAAACGACGCGACTTCATTCTCGGCGCGGCACTGGCGGCGGCACTGGCGGCGCCGGGCGCGGCGCTGGCGCAGGCGGTCGACCCGCGCGATCTGGCGCGCATCACCAACTACCTCAACGGCACCACGACGCTGATGGGCGAGTTCGTGCAGGTGGGGCCGGACGGGGATCTCTCGACCGGCACCTTCTGGATGCGCCGCCCGGGGCGGATGCGCTTCGAATACGACCTGCCGAACCCGGCGCTGATCATCGCCGACGGCACCTGGGTGGGGATCTACGACCGCGGGCTCGAGACGCTCGACCGCGTGCCGCTGGGGCAGACGCCGCTCGACATCCTGCTGCGCGACCGGGTCGACCTGCGGCGCGAGGGCGTGGTCACCGCGATGGAGCGGTCCGACGGCCAGATCCGCGTGCGCGCGATCGACCCCGACGCGCCCGATCAGGGCTCGATCACCATGATCTTCGCCGACAATCCGCTGGAACTGCGGCAATGGGTGGTGGTGGACGCGCAGGGCCTGACCACCACCGTCGCGCTGTCGGACCTGCGCGCGAACGTCGCCATCGAGGGCGAGAAGTTCTTCATCGGCGAGCCGAACCGGAACTGACCGCCCGGCGCACGCGCGGGCACTGACGGCGGGCCTGCGCGCTCACATGGTGTAGAAGAACTCCTCGCGCACCACCTGCCCGTCGCGGACGGTGTAGATCCCAAGCTCCTTCATCGCGTGGCGCCTGGCGGTCGCGCGCTCGGTCGCGTCGACCTCGAAGATCACGCCGAAGCGATCGTCGCCATGCAGGTAGGGGCCGTCGGCGATGGCCGAATGCACCTCCATCGCCCCCTCCCACCAGTCGTGCTTGGCGCCGATGGCGTCGATCCCGCGGACCTCGGCACTGTCCATGCCCGGCGCGGGCATGGCTTCGACCGACACGGCATCGGGGTGGTAAAGCTCGGCAAGCGCGGTGCGCGCATCGTTCGCGCGGCACAGCGCGACAAGGCGTTCAGCCACATCGCGGGTTGTCCGGGTCGGCATGGCGGGCTCCTTTCCAACTGGAACATAGCGTGAACATAACATGAGGCGCGGCCGTTGGGGAGGGGAAACAGCACTGGCCGGGACCGCGCCGCCTTGGCACCGGACGGCCGTCCCCACGGCGGACGGCGCCGGGCGCGGCCTGCGCGGGCCACGCATCGGGGCGTGCGCCCGCCGGCCTGCCGACGACCCGACCCCCGGAACCGGCCGGATCGCGGGCGGGGCCGTCAGCCGATCTCGAACGCCGCCAGCACCGGCACATGGTCCGAGGGCTGCTCGGCGCCGCGCCAGTCGCGCAGGATGCGGCTCGAGCCCGGCACCGCGGGCACGCCGCCGCGCGACCAGATGTGGTCGAGCCTGCGGCCGCGGTCGGCTTCGGCCCAGTCGCGGGCGCGGTAGGACCACCAGGAATAAAGCTTTTCCGGCGCCGGGATGTGGCTGCGGGTGACATCGGTCCAGCCGCCCTCGCCCTGCGCGCGCGCGAGCCTCTCGACCTCGACGGGCGTGTGGCTCACCACCTTCAGAAGCTGCCTGTGCGACCAGACATCGTCCTCCAGCGGCGCGATGTTGAGGTCGCCCACCAGGATCGCGGGATCGCCGAGCCCCTCGCCCCAGCGGGCAAGCTGGTCGAGGAAATCGAGCTTGTGGCCGAATTTCGGGTTGATCGCGCGGTCTGGCTCGTCGCCGCCGGCCGGGATGTAGAGGTTGTGCAGCACCACGCCGCCCGGCAGGCGCGCTGCCACATGGCGCGCATCGCCCTTGGCGCACCAGTCGATGGCGCCGGCGTCCTCGATCGGCAGGCGCGACAGGATCGCGACGCCGTTGTAGCCCTTCTCGCCCCGCGCGACCATGTGGCCATAGCCAAGCTCCGCGAACACCGCGTGCGGGATCTTGTCGACCGGCGACTTGGTCTCCTGCAGGCACAGGATGTCGGGCGCCTCGTCGGTCAGGAACCGGGCGACCAGACCCGCGCGCAGGCGGACCGAATTGATGTTCCAGGTGGCAATCGTGATCGGCATCGCGCTCTCCCCTCGGGCGCGGGAGCATGGCCTGCGCTGGCGTCCGGCTCAAGCCCCGCCTGCGCCCGCGGGCGCGTGCCGCGAAATGAAAGCGCCCGGTGCGGGGGGGGCACCGGGCGCTGCCCTTATGGGGCTCGTGGGCGACTGAGGGGGGGTCGCCCACATGGCAGCAGTACGTTGGGGGGAGCCGCTGCCATGAGCCAAAGATGGGCCCGCCACCGGGATCGTTCAAGCCCGCGCCGGTCACATTCCGAGGCGGTAGCCTCCGCTTTCCGTGATCAGGATGCGCGCGTTCTGCGGGTCGGGCTCGATCTTCTGGCGCAGGCGATAGACATGGGTTTCGAGCGTGTGGGTGGTGACGCCCGCATTATAGCCCCAGACCTCGCGCAGCAGCGTGTCGCGGTCGACCGCCCGGCCCGCGGCGCGGTAGAGGAACTTCAGGATGCTGGTTTCCTTCTCGGTCAGGCGGATCTTCTTGTC
The DNA here is from genome assembly GCA_032251175.1 of Thermohalobaculum sp. Lineage (GTDB taxonomy): Bacteria > Pseudomonadota > Alphaproteobacteria > Rhodobacterales > Rhodobacteraceae > Thermohalobaculum. Next base: position 925 of record JAVVFE010000257.1, on the reverse strand, counting down.
GGTCTCGTCGACCAGCATCTTGGCGCCCGGGCGGAAGCTGTAGGGGCCGATCGGGAAGATCGCGTCCTCGGACTGTTCGTGCTGGCGCAACTGCGCCCGGATCCGGGCCAGCAGGACCGGGAACTTGAAGGGCTTGGCGACGTAGTCGTTCGCCCCCGCGTCGAGCCCCAGGATCTGGTCGGAATCGGTGCCGTGCCCGGTCAGCATGACGATCGGGCAGCGAACCCCCTCGCGCCGCATCCGGCGGCAGACCTCGCGCCCGTCGATGTCGGGCAGGCCGACGTCGAGGATCACCAGGTCGTGCATCTCGTCCTTTGAGCGGTCCAGCCCCTCGGCCCCGCTCGACGCCTCGTAGACGTCGAATTCGTCGATCATCATCAACTGCTCGGCGAGCGCCTCGCGGAGGTCCCCGTCATCGTCGACAAGCAGGATCTTTTTCGATACCGCCATCGCTTCCTCCTTTCCACACGGCCTGTAACCGACCGTTCAACATGGAAGATGGTGGATACCCTGTCGGAAACCTATCTGTTTCGTCAATGTCTCACCAATCCGTGTGGCCGCTGCAAGTCGGCGAGAGGTTTGTTACAAGGTTCCGGCGGCGCAGGGCCGCTTTCGCGTATGTAGTATCATGTTGTTGCAGATGCAGGGGTCCATCGCAGGTGCTGGGACGAAAGGGACGGCTGACATGGCGCTCTCGCTGAGCGAGGAAGAACTGGTCTCGCGGGCCCGCGCGGACCTGCGGATCGGCGCGCCGATCGCGCTGGTCGCCGAATCGGGCGGCGCGCTGGTGCTGGCGGCCGAGACCGTCTCGGACCCGCGGCTGGCGGATTTTCGCGCCCTCGCGCCCGGCGCGCTCGATCTTGCGGTCACCCACCGGCGGGCCGAGACGCTGAAGGCGCGCGCCTATGACGGCATGCTGGCGCGC
>JAVVFE010000256.1:0-5106 GCA_032251175.1 Thermohalobaculum sp. | reverse complement strand
GGAAGCGGACGCGGATGTCGATTTCCTCGTCGGAATCATCGGGGCGGAAGGTGTCGAGCGTGGCGCCGCGGGTCACCAGCTGCACGATCGGGCCGATGGCGGCGACATCGGCGCCGAAGCGCCCGGCGGTGGCGCGGTCGACGCTGACCTGCCATTCGATCCCCGGCAGCGGCCTTGTGTCGTCGACATTGATCAGGCCGGGCATGGTCTCGAACTTCGCGCGGGCGGTGCGCGCGGCCGCGTTCAGTGCCGCCCAGTCGTTCGAGCGAAGTTCGAGCTGGATCGGCTTGCCCTGCTGCGGGCCGTCCTTCTGCTCGCTGAGTTCGGCGATCACGCCGGGGATGTCGGCGACGCGGCGCTCGATCTCGGCGATGATCGGCCTGCCGGGCCCGCGCTGGGACCAGGGGGCGAGTTCGACCTGGACCTGGCCGATCGCGTCGGGCGGACCCTCGGCGCCGGATTTCGCGGCCAGCCCGCCCGCGCCCGAGAAGGCGAAGACGGAGGCTACGCCGTCGATGCCGTGCAGCCGCGCCTCGACCGCGCGCACCAGCCGGTCGCGGGTCTCGACGCCAAGGTTGCCGCGGGCCCGGACATAGACGATGGCGCGTTCGGGGTCGGTGCGCACGAAGAACTCGGTGCCCTGGCCCGCCACGCCATACCAGGCGAAGGCGCCAGCGATGCCGGCTGCGGCCGCGCCCATCGCGATCCATGGGCCGAAGGGCGTCAGCACGATCCAGCCCATCACCCGCCCGAAGGCGGTGCGCCGGTAGGGTTGGGGTGCGGGCGGCGGCCCGGCCGGGCGCTGCCACGGGCTGAGCCGGCCCAGCGCGCGCGACAGCCGCCCGGCGGCGCCGCCCATCACCGGGAGGTACAGGAGCGCCACGATCAGCGAGGCGGTGAGCACGAAGATCAGCGTGACGGGCAACTGGCCCATGAACTCGCCCGGCATGCCGGGCCAGAACAGCATCGGCAGGAAGGCGCACAGCGTCGTCGCGGTCGAGGCGGTGATCGGCCAGAACATCCGGCGCGCGGCCTCGGTATAGGCGCTCATCGGGCCGGCGCCCTCACTGATGCGCTTGTCGGCGTATTCCACGACCACGATGGCGCCGTCGACCAGCATGCCGACCGCGAGGATCAGGCCGAACATGGTCATGTTGTTGACGGTCATGCCGAGCACCGACATCAGCGCGAAGGTCAGCAGGAACGAGCAGGGAATGGCGATGCCGACCAGCACCGCCGAGCGGAACCCCAGCGTCGCGAGCACGACGAACATGACCAGCACGATCGCGGTCATGACCGAGCTTTCCAACTGGCCGACCATGTCGATCACGCGCGCGCTCTCGTCCATCGAGAAGTCGACGCGCACCGCCGCCTGCAGGGCGGCGGGCCAGGCCGCGCGCTCGCGCGCCACCACGTCGCGCACGGTGTTCACGGTCGCGATGATGTTCTCGCCCGCGCGCTTCGAGACCTGGAGCGAGATCGTCGGCTGGCCGTTGTAGCGCGCGCGCCCGGTCGCGTCCTCGAAGGTGCGGCGGACCTCGCCGATGTCGTCGAGGCGCACCACCCGGTCGCCGTTGACCTTGACCGGCAGGGTGCCGACATCGGCCGGGCGCTCGAAGCTGCCGGGCAGGGTGACGACGAATTCGGCCGTGCCGGTCTCGACCTGACCCGCGGCGACGAGGCGGTTGTTGCGGTCGACCACGCTGAGCAGGTCGGCTGCGGTCACGCCGTAGCTTTCCATCTTGAGCGGGTCGATCAGCACCTCGATCATCTCGTCGCGGTGGCCGGTGAGTTCCGCCTCGAGGATGGCGGGCACCGCCTCGACGGCGCGTTGCAGGTCCTTGCCGAGGCGCAGCAGCGTGCGCTCGGGCACCTCGCCCGACAGCGAGATCACCAGGATCGGGAACTGGCTGAGATTGACCTCGTTGATGACGGCGACCTCGGCGTCGTCGGGGAATTCGGCCTGGGCGCGGTCGACCCGGTCGCGCACGTCGGCGAGGATCGCCGCCTTGTTCCAGCCGAACTCGAATTCCAGCAGCAGCCCGGCATGGCCCTGGGCGGCGATCCCGGTCATCTGCTTCAGCCCGTCGACGCCGCGCAGTTCCTGTTCCAGCGGCTTGACCAGCAGGCGCTCGGCATCGGTGGCCGAGACGCCGGGGAGGGGGACCGAGACGTAGAGCACGGGGATGTCGATGTCCGGCGCGCCCTCCTTCGGCAGGCCGGTATAGGCCAGCATCCCGGCGCCGATCGACACCGCGATGAACACCAGCACCATGCGCGCGCGTGCGGCGAGCCAGTCGATCAGGCCGGTCATCCGAGATCGTCCCAGCCGACCGGCGTGGGTGCGATCGGCCGCCCGTCGCGCACGAATTCCTGGCCCACGACGATGATGCGGGCAATCTCGGGCAGGCCCGCGACCCAGACGCCGGTGGCATCCTCGCGCAGGATGCGGACCGGGGCGAAGCGGGCGATGCCGCCGTCGGCGAGCCGGACGCCGAGGCGCCCCTCGTCGTCGAGCGTCAGCGCCGCCTGCGGGATGCGGTGCGCGCGCTCGGACGGGAGGGCCACGCCGATCTCGGCGGTCATGCCGTCGCGGATGGTGCCGTCGGGGTTCGCAAGGCGGGCTTCGACCCGGTAGGTGCGGGTGCTCTCGTCGGCCATGGCGCCGATGAAGGCGATCCGGCCCGCGTGCTCGGCGCCCGAGATCAGCCGCACGTCGACCTGCTGGCCGGTGGCGAGGCGATCGACGTCCTGTTCGGAGACATAGCCGGTGACCTTGACCTCGGACAGGTCGATCACCGTGGCGCAGGCGTCGCCGATCCCGAGGCGGGCGCCAAGTTCGGCGGTGTCGCTCTCGAGGATGCCGGCAAAGGGGGCGCGGATCTCGAGCCGGGCAAGGTCGAGCCGGACGAGATCGAGCGCCGCCTCGGCGCGCTGCAACGCGGCCATCCGCGCGATGCGCGTGGTCTCGGCGGTGAAGCCCTTCTCGGACAGGCGGGTGGCGGCGTCGGCCTCGGCCCGGGCCTCGGCCAGCGCGGCCTCGGCCTCGGCAAGCTGGGCGGGGCGGGCGCCGGGCTCGATGGCGCAGAGCGTCGTGCCCGCGGCGACGTGGGTGCCGGCGCGCAGCGGCGCGGAGATCACCCGCCCCGCGGTCTCGGCACGCACCACGACATTGCGCAGCGCCTCGGTCCGGCCACGCAGGGTCAGGCGGTCGACGGTGGGTTCGGCGACGATTTCCATCACCATCACCGGCACGGCGGCGGGGGCCGGATCGGCCGCGGCGCCGGCGGGGGCCTGCGCCTGCGCTGTCGCCCCCCGGTCGTGCGGGGCGAACCACCAGGCGAAACCGCCGGCAAGGCCGAGGGCCAGTATCAGGGGCGCTGCGCGCATTTCTCTCCTCGGCTCCGGGGCGATCGCGGGTGAAACGCGGGGCGGCCGGAAATCCGTTGCAGGCTCAAGATAATGCGGAACCGTCTGGCGGGAAAGGGTGCGGCACTGTCAGTTTCAATTGACAGACCGCATTTGCCGCCGGCCGGACGTGCGCGCCCCTTCACCGGCAGGGCCGGGCGGGCTATGGTCTGCCGGTCCGGACCCCGAGGCCGGACGCCGAGGGAGGAGCGAGATGTCGACCCGCAGCACGATCTCGAAGAAGGCCGCGATCAGCGACCCCGACCAGAAGCCGGGCGGCAGGAAGCGGATGACCGTGCCGGCCTTCATGGCCCGCAAGGGCGGCGCGCCGCTGGTCTGCCTGACCTCCTACACCGCCCATGTCGCGCGGATCTGCGACGAGGTCTGCGACCTGCTGCTGGTCGGCGACAGCCTGGGCATGGTGATCCACGGCATGCCGAACACGCTGGGCGTGACGCTCGAGCACATGATCATGCACGGCCAGGCGGTGGTGCGCGGCGCCGAGACGGCGCTGGTGGCGGTGGACATGCCCTTCGGCAGCTTTGAGGAGAGCCCCGAGGTCGCCTTCCGCAACGCGAGCCGCGTGGTCAAGGAAACCGGCTGCCACGCGATCAAGCTGGAAGGCGGGCGCGAGATGGCGCCGACCATCCAGTATCTGGCGCGGCGCGGCATCCCGGTCATGGCCCATATCGGGCTGATGCCGCAGGCGATGAACACCGCCGGCGGCTTTCGAGCGGTGCGCGACGAGGCGCAGTTCGACCTGGTGGTGGCGGATGCCAAGGCGGTCGAGCAGGCGGGCGCCTTCTCGGTGGTGGTCGAGGGCGTGGCGGCGCCGCTGGCGGACCGCATCACGCACGAGATTTCGATCCCCACCATCGGCATCGGCGCCTCGGCCAAGTGCGACGGGCAGATCCTGGTGTTCGAGGACATGGTGGGCCTGTTCCCGACCGTGCCGACCTTCGTCAAACGCTATGGCACGATGGAGGAGATGATGCGCCACGCGGTCGGAACTTACGCCGCCGAGGTGCAGGCGCGCAGCTTCCCGGGCGACGAGCACACCTACAAGAAAAAATGACCGCCCCCCGCGCCATCGCCTATCCGCCGGTCGAGGTGGCGCTGCACGACTGGTGGGCGGGGATCTACGGCCATGTGTTCGTGGCGCTGCATCCGCTGCATGCCGTTGCGGTGGATGGGGCGGGCGAGGATGATCTGGACGCGATCAAGGCCGCGCGCCCGGTGACCTGGGAGGCGCTGCGCCGCGCGGTGGGCGCGCCGCCGTTCGCGGGCTTTGCACTGGCGCTGTGGTGCGCGACGCTCAGCGCCCGCCGCGCCGATGCGGATGCCCGGCTGGTCGACCGGATCGAGCGAACGCTGGCCGAAAACCGCCTGTGCGCGCCTTGGGAGGATACGGTGCCGCCGATCCTGGAGCGCCCGCTGGGCGAGGCGTTCGCCCGGCTGGGCGTGGCCGAGGTGATCGCCTGGGATGAGGGACGCGCGGCGTCGGTGCCGCTGTCGCCCGCCGAGCTTGCGGCGCCGCCCGCCATCGCCCGCCGGCTGGAAGCCAAGCCGGAGGAGGGTGGCCTGGGGCTGGAGAGCATCCGCGTTCGTAGCCCGCTCACCTGTGAGAGCCGGTTGGGCGTATGTGGCCGCTGCTACGGCGCGGACCTGTCGACCGGTCGGCTGGTCGAAGAGGGCTTG
>JAVVFE010000255.1:0-5152 GCA_032251175.1 Thermohalobaculum sp. | reverse complement strand
CCCGCGGCACCGCCTGCTGCGCCAACACCCGCGGCGCCGCCCGCGGCGGCGACCCGTGCGGCCCGCCCGCAGGTCGTGCCGCCCGTCGCCGATCCTGCACCGGCGCTCTCCCCGGCCGCGGCGCCCGTGCCGCACGGGGCAGGCGCGAGCGCCGAGGCGGTGCGTGCCTTCCTGCACGCCGCCGGCGCCGAGCGGCTCGACATCCCCGATGCCGAGCTGGTTGAGGTGATGGCCCGCATGGGAGCCGTGTTCCGCGCCATGGTCGAGGGCATGCGCGAGGTGCTGATGACCCGCGCCTCGATCAAGGGCGAGTTCCGCATGAACCAGACCATGATCCGGTCGGGCGGCAATAACCCGCTCAAGTTCTCGATCAGCCCCGAGCAGGCGGTCGAGGCGATGATCCGCCCGCCGGTGAAGGGCTATCAGGAGGCCGGCGCCGCCGCGCGCGAGGCGCTCAACGACATCAAGGCGCACGAGGTGGCGATGATGACCGGGATGGAGGCGGCGCTGAAGGACCTGCTGGCGCGCCTCAGCCCCGAGAAGCTGACCGAGAAGATCGACCCGGGATCGGGGCTTGGCAACCTGCTGGGCGGGCGCAAGGCGCGCTACTGGGAAGCCTATGAGAAGATGTATGCCGATATCGCGCGCGAGGCCGAGGACGACTTTCAGTCGGTCTTCGGCAAGGAGTTCGCGCGCGCCTACGAAAATCAGCTTCGCAAGCTTTGAGGGGAAAAAGATGAAAGCCGCGTTCCGCACATTCGCCGCGCTGGTGCTGGCTGCATCCGTCGCCGCCTGCGCCGCGCCGCCGCCGCCGACCACCGTGGCGCTGGGCATCACCGGGGGCGAGACGATGAACGGCGGCGCGCCCGCCAAGGTGAAGGTCTACTACCTCGCCTCGACCGCCAAGTTCGAGGCGGGCGACTTCTTCGCGCTGTTCGACGCGCCGGCGGCGACGCTGGGCCCCGACTTGGTGGCGGTGGACGAATACCTGCTGGCGCCGGGCAAGGCGGTCGAGGATTCGAAGTCCTTTCCCACGCCGCCCGCGGCGGTCGGCGTGATCGCAGCCTTCCGCGACATCGGCCAGCCCGGCTGGCGGGTGTCGAAGCCGCTGGCGCCGAACGCCGCGAACGACGTGGCGGTCAGCCTGGACGGGCAGACCGTGACGCTTGGACAATGACGGGCCGAGAGCCGGCAGACGGGAGAGCGTGAGCGTGTCCTGGGAGAGCAAAGTCATCTGGAGCGAGGGGCTGTTCCTGCAGCCCCACCACTTCCAGCAGCACGACCGCTATGTCGAAGGGCTGGTCGCGCATGTCGCGCGCGGCCTCGCCCCCTATGCCTGGGGGGTGAGCGAGCTGACGCTCGACGACGAGTTGCTGAAGCTCGGCAAGATCGCGGTCAAATCGGTGGCGGGCCTGACGCCCGACGGCGCGCCGTTCCGCGCGCCGCAGGTCGAGGACCATCCGCCGGCGCTCGATGCGCCCGAACAGGCGAAGAATTGCGTCGTCTACCTGGCGATGCCGACGCGGCGCCATGGCGCGGTCGAGGTGGACCTGAGCGGCGCCGACAAGTCGGCCTCGCGCTACCGGCCGGCCGAGATCGAGATCACCGACGCCATGGGCACCGACCGCCGCCCGGTGACGGTGGCGGTGGGCAAGATGCGGCTGAGCTTCGCGCTCGACCTCGACGACCTCGCCGACCAGTTGGTGATCCCGATCGCGCGCATCATCGAGGTGCGCCCCGATGGCGAGGTGGTGCTGGACCGCGCCTTCATCCCGTCCTGCCTCGATGCCCGCGCAGCGCCCACGCTGCACGGCTTCCTGCGCGAGCTGGAAGGCATGCTGAGCCACCGCGCCGAGGCGCTGGCCGGGCGGCTGTCGCAATCGGGCGCGGCCAAGGGGGTGGCCGAGATTTCCGACTTCCTGCTGCTGATCTCGATCAACCGGGCGCTGCCGCGCATCCGGCACCTGCTGTCGATCGAGAACGCCCACCCTTGCGCGATCTATGGCGCCTGCACCGAACTGGCGGGCGAGCTTGCCACCTTCATGACGCCCGAGAAGCGCGCGGCCGAGTTCCCGATCTACCGCCATGACGACCTGACGGCGGTGTTCCAGCCGGTGATGCGGGCGCTCAGGCAGTATCTGAGCGCGGTGCTCGAGCAGAGCGCGGTCGCCATCCCGCTCGAGGCGCGCAAGTATGGCGTCAGCGTCGGCATGATCCCCGACAAGCGGCTGCTGACCGGGGCGACCTTCGTGATGGCCTGCAAGGCCGACGTGCCGGCCGAGAGCGTGCGCCGCCATTTCCCGACGCAGGCCAAGCTGGGGCCGGTGGAAGGCATCCGCCAGCTTGTCAACTCGGCGCTGCCGGGCATCGGGCTGAGACCCCTGCCGGTGGCGCCGCGCCAGATCCCGTATCATGCGGGCAATGTCTATTTCGAGCTCGACCGCGACAGCCCCTACTGGAAGCAGATGACCACCTCCGGTGGGCTGGCCGTGCATGTGGCGGGCGAATTCCCGGGGCTCGTGATGGAGCTTTGGGCGATCCGGCAGGGCTGAGAGGCCCGGGAGGACTGAGATGAGCCGCGACGATCCTTTCGCCGAGCCGAGCGACACCGAAAAGACGGTGATCCGGCCCAATCCGGGCGGGCGCAGGCCCATGACGACGCAGGCGGCGCCGTCGGCCGAACCCGCCGCCGCGGCGCCCCGGCCCGCGGGGGCCGCGCTGCCGCTGGGGCAGGCTGCGACCGGGCTCAACCCGCTCAATGCCGCCGGCTCGACGCTGTTCTCGCTGGTCGGGCGCATCCGCAACCGCGCCCAGCACGCGAACCCCGAGGCGCTGCGCGAAAGCGTGGTGGCCGAGATCCGCGCCTTCGAGAACCGCGCGCTTCAGGCCGGCGTGCCGGCGCAGACCGTCAAGGTCGCGCGCTATGCAATCTGCGCCACCATCGACGACGTGGTGCTGAACACGCCCTGGGGCGGCACCGGGGTCTGGGCGCAAAGCTCGATGGTCGGCACCTTCCACAGGGAGACCCATGGCGGCGAGCGGTTCTTCGACCTGCTCGCGCGGCTCGAGCAGGAGCCGGGGACCAACCGCGACCTGCTGGAATTCCTCTACATGTGCCTCAGCCTGGGCTTCGAGGGGCGCCTGCGGGTCGAACCGCGCGGCACCGAGAAGCACATCGCCATCCGCGACGGGCTGGCGCGGCTGATCCGCTCGCATCGCGGGCCGATCGAGCATGATCTCTCGCCGCGCTGGAAGGGGGTCGATGTCGCGCACCGCCCGGTCTCGGCGCTGGCGCCGGTGTGGCTGATCAGCGGGGTCACGCTGCTGCTGTTGTGCCTGACCTATTTCGGCTTTGCCTTCGCGCTGAGCGGCGACACGGAACGGCTGCAGGGCCAGCTTTCGGCGCTGGACCTGCGGGGCCCGATCGAACTGGCGCGCGCGGCCCCGCCGCCGCCGCCCCCACCGCCGCCGCCGGCCGCGGTCGAGCGGCTCGAGAAGATCCGCAAGTTCCTCGAACCCGAAATCAACGAGGGGCTGGTGGCAGTGTTCGAGGACGCCAACACGCTGACCGTGCGGATCGCCGGCGAGGGGATGTTCGGCTCGGGCTCGGACGTGCTCGAGCCCAGGTTCCGCCCCATCGTCGAGCGCGTGGCCGAGGCGCTGAACGAGGAGCCGGGCAAGATCATCGTCGCCGGCCATTCCGACAACGTGCCGATCCGCACGGCGCGCTTCCCGTCGAACCTGCACCTGTCGCTGGCGCGGGCCGAGGCGGTGATGAAGAAGATCTCCGGGCAGCTCGAAGCGGACGATCGCCTCAGCGCCGAAGGCCGCGCCGAGAAGGAACCCATCGCGCCCAATGCGACCGCCGAGGGCCGCGCCAAGAACCGGCGCATCGAAGTCATTCTTGTGAAGGCGGGCTGAGCTGATGCTGATGAAATTCTTCCGGCCGGTGTTCATGTCGACGATCGGCGTGCTGATCATCGTCTTCCTGATCACCAGCGTCTGCATCTGGTTCTTCGGCCCCGTGCTGGCCTGGGGCGAAATCCGCCCGTTCGACAGCGTGCAGAACCGCCTGGCGGTGATCGGGGTGTTCGGGTTCGTGACCGTGCTGTTCGTCGCCATCACGCTGTGGCGCCGGCGCCGGCGCGACAAGGTGATGACCGAGACGATCGTCAGCACCGCCACCGCCGAGGATGCCGGCGACGCCGCCGTCGCGGCCGAACTGCGCGAGATGCAGGGCCGGATGCGCGAGGCGCTGAGCCTGTTGCGCAAGTCGAAGCTGGGCGGGCGCTTCAGCCGCCGGCATCTCTACCAGTTGCCCTGGTACATCATCATCGGCCCGCCCGGTGCGGGCAAGACCACAGCGATCGTGAATTCCGGGTTGCAATTCCCGCTGGCCGACCGGATCGGCAAGGGCGCGATCGGCGGCGTCGGCGGCACGCGCAACTGCGACTGGTGGTTCACCAACGAGGCGGTGCTGCTGGACACCGCCGGGCGCTATACCACGCAGGACAGCGACGCCAGCGCCGACAGCCGCGCCTGGGGCGGCTTTCTCGAAATGCTCAAGACCCAGCGCGTGCGCCAGCCGATCAACGGCGCGATGGTGGCGATCAGCCTGTCGGACCTGTCGTTGCAGGACGAGCAGACCCGCAAGGGCCATGCTCGGGCGGTGCGCGCGCGGCTGCACGAATTGCGCCAGAAACTGGGCGTGCGCTTTCCGGTCTACATCCTGTTCACCAAGGCGGACCTGATCGCGGGCTTTGCCGAGTTCTTCGACAATCTGGGCAAGGAGGATCGCGAGCAGGTCTGGGGCTTCACGCTGCCCTACCAGAAGGGCAAGGCCGAGGGCTCGGCGCTCGAGGGCTTCGGCGCCGAGTTCGATGCGCTGCTGGCGCAGCTCAACAACCGCAGTCTGGAACGGATGCAGGCCGAGACCGACTACCAGCGGCGCAGCCTCATCAGCGGCTTTCCCGCGCAGGTCGCCTCGCTCAGGGGCGTGGCCGAGGAATTCCTGTCGGACGTGTTCCAGGACAGCCGGTTCGAGGACCGCCACCTGCTGCGCGGCGTCTATTTCACCTCGGGTACGCAGGAAGGCACGCCGATCGACCGGCTGATGATGGGCATGGCGCGCACCTTCGGGATCGGGCGCCAG
>JAVVFE010000254.1:0-5173 GCA_032251175.1 Thermohalobaculum sp. | reverse complement strand
CGACGACCGCACCATCGACAGCCACATCAAGCGCATCCGCAAGAAGTTCCGCGACGTGTCGGACGAGTTCAACGCGATCGAGACGCTCTACGGCGTCGGCTACCGCTACAAGGAGGCCTGAGACCGGGATTGGAGGCAGGCAGGCGGCATCGTGACATCGGGGCCGGGCCGGTCGGGCTCGACCGGCGCCGCAGGCCCGCTTCGACCCGGGCGCGCATCCTCATGGGGCTGCGCAAGTCGGCGCCGTTCTCGTCGCTGCAGCGGCGGATCATCTTCTTCAACCTGCTGGGCCTTACGGTCCTGGTGTTCGGGGTGCTCTACCTCAACCAGTTCCGCACCCGGCTGATCGACCAGCGGGTGCAGGCCATGCGCATGCATGGCGAGATCATCGCGACCGTGCTGGGCACGCCGATGACCGCGGGCGACGCGCCGGCGACGATGGATGGCGCGCAGGCGCGTGCGCTGCTGGCCGAGCTTGCCCGGCCGCTCGACCTGCGGGTCCGGCTCTACGACACCGGCCTGCGGCTGCTCGGCGACACCCGCAGCCCCGAGGCCGGCGGGGGGGTGCCGATCACCGTCAGCCCGCTGCCGCCGCCCGACGGCAGCGCCGAGACCGGCGTGCTCGAACGTGCCGAAGAGGTCTACGACACGATGATCCGCGCGCTCCAGAGCCCGCGGCCGGGCTATGTCGAGGTTCCCGGCACGGGCATCGCGCAGGAGGCCGAGGTCCGCGCCGCGGTCGCCGGACAGGTCGCAACCACGATCCGTATCAATGCCGAGGACGAGCTGATCCTGTCGGTCGCGCTGCCGGTGCGCCGGCTCGCCACGGTGCAGGGCGCGCTGCTGCTGTCGACCGAGGGCGGCGACATCAACCGGATCGTCCAGGGTGAGCGGATCGTCATCCTTCAAGTCTTCTTCGTCGCCGCCACGGTGTCGGTGCTGCTGTCGATCGTGCTCGCCAACACCATCGCCGCGCCGATCCGCCGGCTGGCCGAAGCGGCCGACCCCGAGGGCGAGCGCGGCAGCGTGCCGCTGAGCGCCCAGCGCATCGCGATCCCGGACCTGACCCACCGGATCGACGAGATCGGCGATCTCTCGGACTCGCTGATCCGGCTCACCGCGGCGCTCTACAGCCGGATCGAGGCGATCGAGAGCTTCGCCGCCGACGTCGCGCACGAGATCAAGAACCCGCTGACCTCGCTGCGCTCGGCGGTCGAGACGCTCGACTACGCCAGGACGCCCGAACAGCGCGCCACGCTGCTGGGCATCATCCAGAACGACGTGGGCCGGCTGGACCGGCTGGTGACCGACATCTCGAACGCCTCGCGGCTCGATGCCGAACTGGTGCGCGAGCGCATGGCGCCGGTCGACCTCGCCGAGATCGTCACGGCGATGACCTCGATCACCGCGACACAGGGCCAGGACCGCGGCGTGAGCGTCATCACCCGACTGCCGCAGGAGCGGCTGGTGGTCCATGGCCTCGAGGTGCGGCTCGCGCAGGTGTTCGCCAACCTGCTCGACAACGCGCTGTCGTTTGCGCCGGCGAACACCTCGATCACCGTCGAGGGGCGCCTGCTGCCCGAGGGCGTGGTGCGCGTCGCGGTCGCGGACCAGGGGCCGGGGATCCCCGAGGACAATCTCGAGTCGATCTTCGCGCGGTTCTATTCCGAGCGCCCGGCCGAAGGCTTCGGCAACCATTCGGGGCTTGGCCTCTCGATCTGCCGCCAGATCGTCGAAGCGCATGGCGGGCGCATCTGGGCCGAGAACATCCGGGAAGCCGGAGCGGCCCGCGATGCGGTGCCGAAGGGCGCGCGCTTCGTCGTCGAACTGCCCGGCAGCGACGCGGCGCCCGGGCGCGCGCCATGACCCCCGACCCCGGCCCCGGCCCGGCGCAGGCAGCGGCAGGCAACGGCGCGACGATCCATGCCAGCGCGGTGGCGCATTGCGGGCGGGGCTGCCTGATCATCGGCCGTGCCGGCAGCGGCAAGACCACGCTCGCGCTCGAGATGATGGCGCTCGGCGCCGTGCTGATCGCCGACGACCGCGTGCGGCTGACGCGCGCGGGCGCCCGGCTGGCGCTGGCGCCGCCGCCGCAGCTCGCCGGGCTGATCGAGATCCGCGGCGCGGGCATCCTGCGCGTGGCGCGCCATGCGGCGGGGGTGGACCTCTGGCTCGCCGCCGATCTCGACCGCACAGCCCCGGAGCGGATGCCCTCGCCCGCCGAGACGGTGGTGGGCGGGGTCGCCGTGCCGTCGATCCCCTGCCGCGACCGGCCCGCAGCGGCGGCAAGCCTGATGGCGATCCTTGCGGCGGGTAGCCTGCCCGATCCCGAATTCCTGCCCGATCCCGAACCCCCGGCCGATGGCGGCGCGTCATGACCGGCCCGGGGACGGCGGCAGCGCGGCTCCCGGGCGCCACGCGGCTTGCGCCCGGCATGGTGATCGTCACCGGCATGTCGGGCGCGGGACGCACCACGGCGATCCATGCGCTCGAGGACATGGGCTTCGAGGTGCTGGACAATTTCCCGATCGGCCTGCTCGATATGCTGATCGAGCCGGGCGGCGGCGGCCAACCGGTCGCGCTGGGGGTCGAGACCCGCACGCGCGGCTTCTCGGTCCATGCGGTGGCGGCGGCGCTCGACATGCTGCGCGCGCGCCTGACCGCGCCGCCGCTGCTGATCTTCCTCGACTGCGCCGACGCGGTGCTGGTGCGCCGGTTCAGCGAGACGCGGCGGCGCCACCCGCTGGCGCCGGCCGAGGACCCCGCGATGGGCGTGGCGCGCGAGCGCGACCTGCTGACCGACATCCGCGCCACCGCCGACATGGTGATCGACACCTCGGCGCTGACGCCGCACGACCTGCGCCGCGAGATCGAGGCCCGCTTCTCGCCCGACCGGGCGCGGCGCATGACGGTGGGGCTCAGCTCGTTCAGCTACAAGCGCGGCGCGCCGGGCGGGGCGGAAATGGTTCTCGATTGCCGCTTCCTGCGCAATCCGTACTGGGACGAGACGCTGCGCGCCCTTGACGGGCGCGATCCGGCTATACAGGGTTACGTCGGCGCCGATCCCCGGTTCGGCGCCTTTCTCGACCAACTGACCGAGATGGTCCTGATGCTGCTGCCGGCCTATCTGGACGAAGGTAAGGTGTTCTTCTCGGTCGCGCTGGGCTGCACCGGCGGCCAGCACCGGTCGGTCGCGGTGGCCGAGATGCTCGCCCGCCGGCTCGAGGCTGCGGGCTGGCCGGCGTCGGTGCGCCACCTCGAGCTTGAGCGTCGCCGGTAAGTGAGGGGGCGGGATCCCGCATGATCGCAGCATGATCGGCCTGGTGATCGTGGCGCATGGCAACCTTGCGCAGGCGCTGCTGGAGGCGACCGAGCACGTCGTCGGCCCCCAGGCCAATGCCCGCGCCGTGGCGATCCTGCCGAGCGACGACCTGCATGCGCGCCAGGCCGAGATCAACGGCGTGGTCGCGGCGGTCGATGACGGCGCCGGCGTCGTGCTGATCACCGACATGTTCGGCGGCACGCCCTCGAACCTCGCACTGGGCGCCATGACCCGGCCCGGCATCGAGGTGATCTATGGCGCGAACCTGCCGCTTCTGGTGAAGCTCGCGAAATCGCGCGAGCGCCCGATGGCCGAGGCCGTGCGCCTGTCGATCGAGGCGGGCGAGAAATACATCGACTCGGCCGCGCGGATGCTCGACCCGAAGGCCGGCGCGTGAGCGGGCCGATGCCGTCGCGCAGCCTCGACATCGTCAACGCCCGGGGGCTGCATGCCCGCGCCTCGGCCAAGTTCGTCGAGACGGTGGAGCGGTTCGACGCCCACGCCCGGGTCAGCCGCGACGGCCAGTCGGTCGAGGGCGACTCGATCATGGGTCTGCTGATGCTCGCCGCCGCGCGCGGCACCGCGATCCTGGTCGAGACCGAGGGCCCCGAGGCCGAGGCGCTGCTCGACGCCCTCGCCACCCTGGTCGCCACGCGCTTCGGCGAGGCCGCCTAGGGCCGTTCCCTTCCGCCGGAACCGGAAGACGTCTCTAAAGCCTTGTCATGCCGCGACGTCGGACCGCACGAACGAGTTTCGCCTGTCGCCTTCCCGGACCCTTCGGTTCCTGAAATCGGGCCCGGTGACGCCTCAGCCCGCGGTGAAGCCCGCGCAAGGGTCGGGGCGGTCGGTGACGGGTTCCGAGAACCAGACGAAATCGAACGGATAGGGCTCGGCCCCCCCGCGCGGGTCGGGGGCGTCGGCCGCGCGCTCGATCTGGCCGATGCTGACCACATCGAGCCCTGGCGCCAGCCGCGCGAGATAGAGCGGCACGCCCCGGTCGGTGCGGGCATGGCCATTGCCGGTGATCAGCGCCGCCGGACCGCCGCCTTCGGCATGCGCGCGCAGCAGGGCCCGGGCGAAGCGCGCATCGCGCAGGCGCTGGGACTCGACCATCGCGGCCGCCCGCTCGGCCGGCAGCTTGCCGCAATGCGAGGCGACCATCTCGGCCTCGGCTTCGGCCTGCTGGCCAGCGGGCAAGGGGTCGGACAGCCCCGCGGCCGCGGCCTCGGGGCCGAAGGCTGCGGCCGCGCCGTCGCGCATCGCGGCGCGCAGGTCGTCGCGCGACACGCCGCCGCCGGCGACATGGGCGCCGGGCGCAGCCTCGACGATGCCGCGGTAGAGCGCCCAATCGGGCCAGCCGGTCTGGTCCCAGCCGATCGCAGGGCCGATCCCGCCCGGCGCGCCGCCTCGCGCACGGAACGCCGCGATATCGGCCTCGGACGCTTCGGCGATCATCTCGAAGGCCAGCCCCCGGGGGGCTGCGGCGGCGACCGCCCAGGCCTGGCGCGCATGGTGGGTGGGATTGTCGTGGACCTCGCCCAGGATCACGAGGTCGGCGCGCGCGAGCCGCATCGCCAGCGCGTCGGGCGTGACCAGGGTGCCGGCCTGCACGTCCCAGATCCGCCCGGTCAGCGCATCGGGCCCGACCGGCCCCGGCGGCGCGCCGTGCCCGGCGCAGGCCGCAAGCCCCAGCGCGAGCAGCAGGGCGACTGCCCGGGGCGTCGGTCTCCGGCTCATGATCCGCATCACATCGCGTCCTCCACCTGTTCGGGTGGAAGGCTAATCCTCGATGGGCCTTGCGCAAGCCCGCTTCTGGTAACCAGGGGGGCGGATCGCTATCTTGCAGGCGAC
>JAVVFE010000253.1:0-5175 GCA_032251175.1 Thermohalobaculum sp. | reverse complement strand
CTAGCGTGGCGCGGGTCGCGAGGATTGGCGGCATTGGGTTTATCATGGGCAAAGGACGGTCAGCGTGTTCCGTCGCGCTGACCGTCCATTCCGTGGACAGCGCATCTGACGAAGCCGGCAAGTGATCTCAAAGACGTCGCAGCCGCGTCAAATAAAGTAGGCCGTTGGTTCAAAGAGGAAATGGCGCACCGGAAGAGATTCGAACTCCTGACCCCCAGATTCGTAGTCTGGTGCTCTATCCAGCTGAGCTACCGGTGCGGATCGCGCCTTGGCCGCAGGGCCACGCGATAGGGGGGTCATTTATCCGGGCGGGAGGGGGAATGCAAGGCGCAATTTGCGCCTCGGCGGCGCTCAGGCGGATGGGGTGCGATCGGGCAGATGGATGTCGAAGCGGGTGCCGCCGGGGCCGGTTTCCACCAGGTCGAGCCTGCCACCATTGGCGCGGACAAGCTCGGCCGCGATGGCGAGCCCGAGGCCCGTTCCGCCCTGCCGGGCGCCGCCGTGGAACGGTCGGAACAGGTTTTCGCGCGCCTTCGCCGGCATGCCGGGTCCCGTGTCGCGCAGCGTGATCACCGCGCCGTCGTCGCCGGACACGAGGCTCAGCGCGATCTCGCCCGGCCGCCCTGCGGCGCGGATCGCCTCGGTCGAGTTGCGCATCAGATTGAGCAGCACGCGGTAGAGGTGATCGGGGTCGGCGGTGACCCTGGCCTCGGGCGCCAGATCGTGGCGCAGGGCCACCGTCCCGCCGGTGCCGGCAATGCCCACGGCCTCGGCGACCTCGGCGATCAGGGCGGGCAGCGGCACGCTGCGCGGGTCGGGGGCGCGCTCCTCGGCGCGGCCGAAGTCGAGCGTGGTCTGGCAGAGCGCGATGGCGCGGTCGAGCGAGCCGATCAGCTTTGGCAGCACGCGCCCGACCAGCGGATCGCTCGACATCTCGAGCCGGTCGGCCATGAGCTGAACCGAGGCCAGCATGTTGCGCAGGTCGTGGTTGACCTTGGCCACCGCCTCGCCCAGCGAGGCGAGGCGGGCGCGCGCGCGCAGCGCCATGTGGACGTCGCGCTGCATCGCCGCCAGCGCGCGCTCGGCCTCGGCCACCTCGCCCAGGCGGCTTGCGGGGGTGATGACGCGTGCGGGATCCTCGGGGTTGGCCTGGAACGCCTTCATGCTGCCGATCACACCCAGCAACGGGGCGACGACGAAACGGCGGACCACGATGAACACGCAGACGGCGGTGATGATCGAGATGATCAGGGACAATTGCAGGATGCGCATGCCGTAGTCCAGCATCGCCGCGCGCAGCGGCTGGGCCATCAGGGTGATCTCGACCTGGTCGAACACGCCCCTGCCGGTGTCGCCGACGACGCGGAACACCATGCCCTCCTTGTCGCCGAACAGGCAGTCGACCGCATCGCGGATCAGCGTGAGCGCCGACGCATTGCGCAGGTCGAAGCTTTGCACCATGGTCTCGATCGGCTGGCCGGGCAGGGCCAGGATGCGCACCCCGGCATCGCGCACGGCAACATTCAGCGTGCCGGAATTGCGCAGCAGGCGGGCCTCGAGATCGGGGGCGACAAAGCCGTCGGGCGCGGCTGTGACGGTCAGCGCCGCGATCTCGGCCCGGACGATGCGCTCCTGCAGATAGTCCATCCGGAACCGGGCGACCGAGGGGACGAAGATCACGACCTCGACCAGCATCACCACGACGACCGTCAGGACCAGGAGGCGCCCGGATATGCCCGCCATCACCCGCATGTACACGCCGTCAGTGACTCCCTGCGGCCGCACCGCAACACGCCAACTCCAAGCTTAGCCAAGCCGGGCAAGAAGTCGAATCAAACGTTTGATCAGCGGGCGGCCGAACAGGCGCGGGGTGTAGTAGGCGCCGGCGACGCGCTTCGAGACCTCGGACAGCGTGGGGTAGGGGGCGACCACGCCCGCCATCGCGCCGATCTTCATTCCCTGCGCGATCGCCAGCGCCCAGGGCAGGATCAACTCGCCCGCCTGCGGCCCGACGATCGAGGCGCCGCGGATCCTGCCGCCGCGCGCGATCACGACCTTGATCAGCCCCTCGGTCCGGGCCTCGGCGATGGCGCGGTCGTTCTCGGCGAAGTGGAAGCGGTGAACCTCCCAGCCGGATGGCAGGGTCTTGGCGGCCTCGGCCTCGGTCAGGCCGACATGGCCGATCTCGGGGTCGGTATAGGTCGCCCATGGGATGTGATCGGTGCGGTTCGTCACCGGCAGCCGGAACAGCGCGTTGCGGATCACCAGACCGGCCTGATAGTTCGCGACATGGGTGAACTGGAGACCGCCGGCCACGTCGCCGATGGCATAGACCCGCCGGTTGCTGACCGACCGCAGCCCGGCATCGACCGTCACCCCCTTGGGCGTGTGCTCGATGCCCGCCGCCTCGAGGCCGAGCCCCGCGACATTGGCGCGCCGCCCGACCGCGACGAGGAGATGCGAGCCCTCGACCGTGCCGCCATCCTCCAGCGCCACGCGGATCGCGCCGGCGGCGCCCGAGACGCCGGTGACCTTCGCGCCCTCGCGGATGTCGATGCCCTCGGCGCGCAGGCGGGCGAGGGCGATGGCCGCGATCTCGGGATCGTCGCGGCCCAGCGCCTTCATCGCTTCGAGCACCACCACCTCCGAGCCGAGGCGGCGATGCGCCTGCGCCATCTCGAGCCCGATCGGCCCGCCGCCGATCACGATCAGCCGCGCGGGGCGCTCGCGGTTGTCCCACAGCGTCTCGTTGGTGAGATAGGGCACCGTGTCCAGTCCCTGGATCGGCGGCACGAAGGGCGACGATCCGGTGGCGATCACGAAGCGGCGCGCGCGCACGACATGGCCGCCGGCCTCGACCTCGGCCGGGCCGACGAACGCGGCCCGCGCCTCGATCACCCGCACGCCCAGGCCCTCGAACCGCGCGACCGAATCGTTCGGCGCGATGGTCGCGATGGTGCGCGCGACATGGTCCATCGCGGCGGCGTAGTCGATCTCGGGCTCGTTCGCCGCAACGCCGAAGGGGGCCGAGCTGCGATGCGCATGAGCCTTCTTCGCCGCGGCGATCAGCGCCTTCGAGGGGACGCAGCCGTAATTGAGGCAGTCGCCACCCATCTTGTGGCCCTCGATGAGGACGACCGAGGCCCCCATCTGCACCGCGCCGGCCGCGACCGACAGGCCACCTGATCCGGCGCCGATCACGCACAGGTCCGTATCGATCCAATCTGCCATGATCCCCCCAATGTGACGATAGTCGGCGGTCGCGACGCGGACGCCGGGCCTCAGGCCCGCCGGCCCCGCAGCTTGCGCATGATGATGGGCAAGGCGGACAGCGCCGCAAGCCCCAGCAGCGGCCCCAGCACCGCGGGGGTGAAGATGACACCCAGGTCGGGCTGCTGGCCATGGTCGAACAGACTGCCCAGCCCGGCGCCGACCGAGGCATAGACCGCCGTGCCCGGGATGATGCCGACCAGCGTCGTCCATGCGAAGGTGCGCAGCCGTACGCCGAGGAAGGCGGGCGCGAGATTCGCGATGAAGAACGGCACGGCCGGCACCAGGCGCATGATCAGCAGATAGCTCACCTCGCCCTCGCGGAAGCCCGCCTCGATCCGCCCGAGCCAGCGTCCGGCCTTCGCATGCAACATGGCGCCGAGCGAGCTGCGCGCGGCGCAGAAGATCACCATCGCGCCGATGGTCGCGGCAACCACGGTGGACGCGGTCGCCAGCGGCGTGCCGAACAGGAAGCCGCCGCCGATCGTCAGCCACACCGCTCCCGGCACCGAAAAGGCGACCGCGGCGACGTAAAGCCCCATGTAGATTGCCACGGTCAGCGCAAAGTTCGCGTCGCGAAAGGCGGTCAGCGCCTCGCGGTTCTCCGACAGCGCCGAAAAGCTCAGATAGTCGCGGCCATAGATGATCGCGACCACCGCGCCCGCGGCAATCATCGCCAGGGGCAGCCAGCGCAGCAGGGGGCGCCGCACGGTGGCATCTGTGTCCTGCGCCTGTCTCACGGCGTCAACAAGGGACATGTGCAGTCTCCGGATGCAAGGGGCCTCGGCCCGGGTCATCTGCAAAGTGGGGCATCATGCTGCGCTGCGCCATGCCGCTCACGCGAGCTTGATGAGATATCAGATATATGACGTCCCGGTGACCGCCGGCCGGCCGCCGGCGGGGGCGCCGCGGCATCCGGGCGGCGTTGACTCGATCCGGGCCATTCGCTATAGCCCACGGCTCTGAGACATCCGGGTCCGGCGCGCGCCGCAGCCCGAACGACCATCGACCCGCCAGCGGCTTCGCGGGGTCGGATCCTGGAGGAAAAAAATGAAGCGCACCTACCAGCCGAGCAGGCTCGTCCGGAAGCGCCGCCACGGTTTCCGCGCCCGCATGGCGACCGCGAACGGCCGCAAGATCGTCGCCCGGCGCCGCGCTCAGGGCCGCAAGCGTCTTTCGGCCTGAGGCGCGCAGCGCCCCCAAGTTGGGGACCGCGATACCGCGCATGACTGACACAGACCCACCGCCGGCCCGGCACGATGCCGCGGCCGGCGGTGTTCGTCTGTCCGGGCCGCCGCCCGCCACGCTGCGCAAGCGGGCCGATTTTCTGGCCTGCGCGCGCGCGCTGAAGCAGGCCGCGCCCGGCATGGTCGTGCAGGCCCGCCGTCGCATCCCCGCCGACGAGGCGCCGCCGCGCGTCGGCTATACCTGCTCGAAGAAGGTGGGCGGCGCGGTCGCGCGCAACCGCGCCAAGCGCCGGCTGCGCGAGGCCGCGCGCGCGGTCATCGGTGGCCACGGCCGGCCCGGCTGGGACTATGTTCTGATCGGGCGCGCCGGCGCCACCGCCGCACGGCCCTTCGAGGCGCTGGTCGGCGATCTCGAATCGGCGCTGGCACGCCTGCACGCCGTGCGGCGGCAGGGGGCCACGGCGTGAGCCCGCTGGCGCATGTCCTGGCGCTGCCGGTCCGGGCCTACCGGCTGATCCTCAGCCCCTGGCTGGGCCATGGCTGCCGGTTCCAGCCGACCTGCTCGGCCTATGCGCTCGAGGCGCTCGAGACGCACGGCGCGCTGCGCGGCCTGTGGCTGACCGTGCGCCGGCTGCTGCGCTGCCGCCCCGGCGGCGGTTCGGGCTACGATCCCGTGCCTCCGCCGCCAGAACCGCGCTGAGCCGTCCCCGACCCCTCG
>JAVVFE010000252.1:0-5182 GCA_032251175.1 Thermohalobaculum sp. | reverse complement strand
GGCAGGCGCGGCGGCGGCAGCGCCTCGGAGGTGCCGAACAGCGAGACCTGCGCGGACACGCGCTCGTCGTGCACCGTGGCAGAGAAGTCCACCAGCGCGTCGAGCGCCATCAGCGCGCGGCGGCGGTTGGGCTCGAGCGCGGAGAGCGCGCCGGCGCGGGCGAGCATTTCCAGCGCGCGCTTGCCGATGGATTTCAGGTCCACCCGGCGGGCGAAATCGAACAGGTCGGTGAACGCCCCGCCCTCGGCCCGCGCGCGCGCGATGGCGCCGATCGCCTCGACGCCGACGCCCTTGAGCGCGCCCAGCGCGTAGAGGATGCGCCCGCCCTCGACCGTGAAGCGCGCGGCCGAGCGGTTGACGCAAGGGGCCGCGATCTCGATCTCGGCGCGGCGGCATTCCTGGACATAGGTCTTGAGCTTGTCGGTCAGGTGCAGGTCGAGGTTCATCACCGCGGCCATGAACTCGACCGGGTGGTTGGCCTTGAGCCACGCGGTCTGGTAGCTGACCACGGCGTAGGCTGCCGCGTGCGACTTGTTGAAGCCGTAGTTGGCGAATTTTTCCAGCAGGGCAAAGACTTCCTCGGCCTTGGCCTTGGTGACGCCCTGCGCCGCCGCGCCCGCGACGAATTTGGGGCGTTCGGCGTCCATCGCCTCCTTGATCTTCTTGCCCATGGCGCGGCGCAGAAGGTCGGCGCCGCCGAGCGAGTAGCCCGCCATGACGCGGGCGATTTCCATCACCTGCTCCTGGTAGACGATGATGCCCTGGGTCTCGTCGAGGATCGGGTCGATCGAGGGGTGCAGGCTCTGGCGCTTTTCCACCCCGTTCTTGACGTTGCAATAGGTCGGGATGTTCTCCATCGGGCCGGGGCGGTAGAGCGCAACGAGCGCCACGATGTCCTCGATGCAGGTGGGCTTGAGCTGGCGCAGCGCGTCGCGCATGCCGGCCGATTCCACCTGGAACACCCCCACCGTGTCGGCACGGGCGTAAAGCTGGTAGGTGGGCGCGTCGTCGAGCGGGATGGCGCCGATGTCGATCTCGACGCCGCGCAGCCTGAGCAGGTCGACCGCGTTCTGGATCACCGTGAGCGTCTTGAGGCCGAGGAAGTCGAACTTCACCAGCCCCGCGGGCTCGACCCATTTCATGTTGTATTGGGTCGCCGGCATGTCGGATTTCGGGTCGCGGTAGAGGGGGACCAGCTCGACCAGCGGGCGGTCGGCGATCACCACACCGGCGGCATGGGTCGAGGGGTTGCGGTAGAGCCCCTCGATCTTCTCGGCGATGTCGAGGAGGAGCGCCACGTTCTCGTCGCGGGCCGCCTCATCGGCGAAGCGGGGCTCGTCCTTGCGGGCCTGGGCGATCGAGACGGGCTTGACCCCGTCCATCGGGATCAGTTTCGACAGCCGGTCGCCTTGGGCAAACGGCATCTGCAACACCCGCGCCACGTCGCGCACCGCGATCTTGGACAGGAGCGCGCCGAAGGTGATGATCTGCGCCACCCGGTCGCGGCCGTAGCGGGACTGGACGTAGCGGATCACCTCCTCGCGGCGGTCCTGGCAGAAGTCGATGTCGAAGTCGGGCATCGAGACGCGCTCG
Organism: Thermohalobaculum sp.; assembly: GCA_032251175.1. Classification (GTDB taxonomy): domain Bacteria; phylum Pseudomonadota; class Alphaproteobacteria; order Rhodobacterales; family Rhodobacteraceae; genus Thermohalobaculum. Next base: position 3,589 of record JAVVFE010000252.1, on the reverse strand, counting down.
GGGTTCAGGAACCGCTCGAACAGCAGGCCGTAGCGCAGGGGGTCGAGGTCGGTGATGGTCAGCGCGTAGGCCACGAGGCTGCCCGCGCCCGAGCCGCGGCCGGGGCCCACCGGGATGCCCTGCGCCTTGGCCCATTTGATGAAGTCGGCGACGATCAGGAAGTAGCCCGGGAAGCCCATCTGCTCGATCACGCCCAGCTCGAACTCGAGCCGGGCCTGGTAGTCGGGCACCGGGGCGGCGTGGGGGATCGCGGCGAGGCGGTCGGCCAGACCCGCGCGGGCCTGGCGGCGCAATTCCTCGACCTCGTCGTCGGCGAATTTCGGCAGGATCGGCGCGTGGGTGCAAGGGCGCACGGCGCAGCGGCGCGCGATCTCGACGGTGTTTTCAATCGCTTCCGGGATATCGCTGAAGCGTTCGATCATCACCTCGGGGGGCTTGAGCCAGTGCTCGGGCGTCAGGTGGCGGCGGTCGCTCTCGTTCACATAGCGGCTCTGGCCGATGCAGAGCAGCGCGTCATGCGCCTCGAACATCGCGGGGTCGGCGAAATAGACGTCGTTGGTGGCGACCAGCGGCAGGTCCTGCGCATGGGCGATGGCGACGAGGCCGGGCTCGGACGCCTCCTCGGCCTCGGTGCGCAGGCGGCCGGCCGTGCCGTGGCGCTGGAGTTCGACGTAGAGGCGGGTGGGGAACAGCGCGGCGAGCGTGGCGGCCAGCGCCTCGGCCTGCGGCTGGCGGCCGATGCGGATCAGGCGGCCGAGCGGGCCGTCGGCGCCGCCGGTCAGGCAGATCACGCCCTCGGCGTGGCGCGCCAGCGTGTCGAGGGGCACGGCCGGCTCGGTGGCGGCGTCGGTCTCGAGCCAGGCGGCCGAGGTCAGCGCCATCAGGTTGCGCCAGCCGGCGGCGTTCTGCGCATAGAGCGCGACGGGGGCGGGCGGCACGGGTTTCTCGCCCGGCCGGGCCTCGGCGTAGCGCAGCGCCAGTTGCAGGCCCATCACCGGCTGGATGCCGGCCTTGGCCGCGGTCTCGGAAAACTCGAGCGCGCCGAACAGGTTGTTGGTGTCGCACAGGCCGACCGCCGGCATCGCCAGCTTTTCGGCCAGTGCCGGCAGTTTCTTGACGTGGATCGCCCCCTCGAGCAGCGAGTAGGCCGAGTGGACGCGCAGGTGGATGAATCGGGGATCTGCCATGGCCCGAGCCTAGCGCGCCGCGGGTGCTGCGGCCAGCCGGCGCGCGGGCCTGCGAAAATTGTGTGGCGCCGGCAACCGATTACGATTGCACACCACCTACTGGTTGAGTTTACTCCGCATCATTGCCGCAAAGGGGGAAACATGCGGCAGGTTTTTGCAACATTTCAGTCGAGGACACCATGCCGCACAAATGGCTCGCTTACCCCGCCATCCTGACCGATGCCACCTGGCAGAAGAAGAAGGGCGCGATCGCCAAGATTGCCGGAAAGACCGGCGTCGGCGATGCCATGAAGGCCGCCGACAAGGCCTATTCCGATGTGCTCAAGAACCAGCGGCAGATGGAGATCTACACCTATCTGCCGAACGCCACCCAGATCACCAAGGAAGGCATCGACGCGGCGCTGAAGAGCGTCGTCGCCTACTACAACGCGAATGTCGAGGGCGAGGTGCGCAAGAAGGTCATCGCCCTGCGCGACGCCGCCAAGAAGACCGCCGAGAAATGGGAGAAGAACAAGCTGATCCCGAAAGACTCGGCCAAATATGCTCGCGATGTCGAGAAGGCGGCCGATTCCTTCATGGTCTCGATCAACAAGAACACGGTGCTGCCCAGCTTCTCGGCCGAGCACAAGGTGGCGATCGAGGCCAATGCCAAGGCGCGCAAGGTGGTCGAGGACGCCACGAAGAAGCTGAAGCCCTATCTCGTCGCCGTGGCCAAGGGCATGAAGACTGTCTCGACCAAAGACGACTTCGAGCGCCCCTTCTGGAGCAACGACATCCGCGGGGTCGGCACCGTCCTGCCACTGGTCGCAAAGTCGCTCGGCCTCGAGACCGAGCTCAAAGAGTGGCGCAAGATCGCCTCTCAACCCTTTCTGCCGGCCGACGACAGCGAGGTCCCCGAGAAGATGAAGGAGATCGCGCCGGTCCTGAAGAAGATCGCCGCCGCCGTCAAGTAAGGCCCGGCCAGGGCCGCATTGACCCCGCCCGCCGCCTGCCCTACCCCTGCGGGGAACGGCAAGCGGACGGGCGGGTATGGCGGCTTTGGCGCTCGATTTCCTGTGGATCACGGCGGCGCTCTACGCGGGGCATCTTGCGGCCTATTTCGGGCTGGGGGGCGCGGTGTCGTGGTGGAACGCCCGCCACCCGGCGCGGCGCATCCAGACCGGCCGGCGCGGCGAGGAGCGGGCGCGGACCGAGATGATCCAGAGCGTCAAGGCGCTGATTCCCATCTGCGCGATGATGGGCGCGGGGCTGGCATTGCAGCGCCACGGGCTGACGCTGTGGCCGCCGGTCGAGGGCTGGGCCGCGTCGCTGGGGATGTTCGCGATCTCGGTCGCCCTCTTCGACGCCTGGTTCTACTGGGCGCACCGCGCGATGCACTGGCGCCCGCTTTACCGCTTTCACCGGCTGCACCACCGCTCGCTGGCGCCGACGGTGTGGTCGACCTATTCGGACCACCCGCTGGATGCCGTGGTGCATCAGAGCTACCTGCTGATTGCGCCACTGGTGCTGCCGATCCCGGCGGCGGTGATGATCGCGCACCGCATCTACGACCATGTGAACGGGCAGATCGGCCATTCGGGCTTTGAATATTTCGCGACGCCGACGGCAAGGCGGCCCTGGCCGCTGGTCTGCACCACCTTCCACGACCAGCACCACGAGCTGTTCCACTACAATTACGGCAATTTCTTCTCGATCTGGGACCGGGTGACGGGCACGCTGCATCCCGCCTATGACCGCAAGGTCGGCGCGATGGCGGCGGGTGCTGCGCCCTCGTCCTCGCGCCCCCCACACGACCCACCCGGCGGAGTGAGACGATGACCGAATTCCTCGATTATGCCGACCCCCAGCAGCGCCCGCGCTTCACCGGGCTCGCGAGCTTCTTCCGGCTGCCATATGTCGAGGATTTCGAGGCCGACCCGCCCGAGATCGGGCTGATCGGGGTGCCCTATGACGGCGGCGTCACCAACCGCCCCGGGCCGCGCCACGGGCCGCGCGAGGTGCGCAACCAGTCCTCGCTGATCCGCCGGGTCAACCAGGCGACCGGGGCGGCGCCCTTCGCCGCGGCGCGGGTGGCCGATATCGGCGACGCCTGGGTCAAGCGGCCGTTCGACCTGATGGCCGCCCATGCCGAGATCGAGGCCACCTATGCCCGCGTCCATGCCGCCGGCATCCGGCCGCTGACCTGCGGCGGCGACCATTCGATCAGCCTGCCGATCCTGCGGGCGATCGCCAAGGACGGGCCGCTGGCGCTGGTGCAGATCGACGCGCATTGCGACACCGGGGACGATTATCTGGGGTCGCGCTTCCACCACGGCGCGCCCTTCAAGATCGCGGTGGACGAAGGGCTGATCGACCCGAAGAAGACCGTCCAGATCGGCATCCGCGGCACGCTGTTCGCGCCG
>JAVVFE010000251.1:0-5183 GCA_032251175.1 Thermohalobaculum sp. | reverse complement strand
GCGACGCCCAGCGCGAAGCCGCGGGCGATCAGCCGGTCGAGCAGCCCCGGCAGGTCGGGCACGGCGGGCACGAGGCCGCCGGGGCGCCGGGCGACGGCGAGGGCCGCGGCGTTCGCCCTGTCCTCGATCGCCTTCGCGCCGAGGTCGGGGCGGTGGCGCGCCCAGATCGCCGCGGTCTCGGCGGTGGCGCCGGCGACGATGGGCGATCCGGGCAGAAATCGGCGCGCGGCGGCGTCGTAACCGGCCGCCTCGGCCATCGCATGGCGGGTGGCGGCCAGCGGGGCGAGGTCGTCGAGCAGCATCTCGACCACCCCCGCCCAGGTCGCCTGGAAGTCGAACAGCGTGCCGTCCTTGTCGAAGAGAATGCCGTGCAGCATGGATGATCCCGGGTGAGCGGGCTCGCGGGCGCGAGCCGGTGCCACACTGGCCCGATGCAGCGCCGTTGTAAATTGCCCGGCAGCGCGGTTTTCTGTGATGCGGGGCCGGCGCTGTCGGGCGGGCCTGAACCGGCCCGGCGAGCCGGGCGGATATGCTCTCGACGGCGGCGGAACGCCTTGGGGTTGTATTGACGGCAAATCCAGCTTCGTGTAGGTAATGAGGGTCTTTGCAGTGAGGGGTGTGCGTGATGTGCAACGAGACTTTGGCTCCCAAAAAGGTTTGGGTTTCCCCGGTGATTACGACGGTTCCGATCCGGGCGACTGCGACCGGCTTCAATCCCGGCGGTCAGACGTCGGGCTGTACTCCCTCGAACGAGTCGCCCGGCACGTGCCCGTCGTGACGCGCTGTCGTTTTTGACGGGGCCTTCAACGCTGGTGACGTGCTGCGGCCGGAGCGGGTCGGTCATGGAATCGTCTGACGTTCCGAAGCGCATGTCGGGTGTCATCGAGGCGCCGACGGATGACGCGCTTCTGTTCATGAACATCGAGGTCGGCAACTACCTGATGCTGGGCGGCACCGGGCGTTCGATCTGGGAACTGATCGACGGCACGCGCAGCGTGGCCGAGATCGTGGCTGTCCTGGTCGAGCGGTATGATGTGGGCGAGGATGCCTGCCGCGCGGATGTGGCGGCGTTCGTCGCCTCGCTGATCGAACAGAAGATGGTCGAGCTTGCCTGACGGCGGCGCCGGGTGCGACCTTGGCCGCCCGGCCGCGGGGTGAGCGAATGTTGGGCGTCAATGCGGAAGCTTTCCTCGAACTGACGCTTGCCTTCGCCGTGACACGGCTCCCGGAAAAGCTGTATTTCCGGCTGCTTGGGCTGACCCCTGTCGCGGCTGGTGCCGGGGCGCCGGGCGACCCCGAGGGCGCCGAGGTCTTTGCCGGGCAGGTGGTCGGCGATGCCGTCGCGCGCATGGCGGCGCGCGTGCCGTTCCGGGCGCTCTGCCTGCAGCAGTCGATCGCGGTGCACCGGATGCTGCGGCGTCGGGGCGTTGCCTCGGCCATCGTGTTCGGGCTGAGACCGGCGGGCGGCGCGGGGCGCGACGACCTGGCGCATGCCTGGGTGACGGTGCGGGGCAGCACGGTGTCCGGCTTGATCGAGGATTTGGAGAGCTATGCCGTCCTTGCGCGCTATGGCTAGACTGGCGCGATGCGGCTGATCTCGCGCCTCTCCCGCGCCCTTGTCGAATGTCCACCCTGGCCGCCGGCGGGGGCGTCGGCGCCCGGTCGCGCGCCGCTGATCCGGCGCGCGGCCCATCATGCGGCGGTCGCCCGCTTTCCCCGCCTGATCCGCCCGGTCATCATGGTGCTGAAGTGCCTCGCCTGGCCGGTGTCGGTGCTCGGCCCCTCGGTGCGGTTCGCCCGCCTGTGCCGGGGCGGCGCGCGGGCCGCGCCGGGGATCTGGGCGATGGCGATTCGCTCCGGCGCCTCGCCGGTCGAGCAATGCGCCTACGGCATCCGGCCCGGGGATTTCGGCGCGGCGAACCGGTGGATGTTCCATGGCGAGCTGATGCACCTGAACTGGGCGCTCGCGGACCGCGAGGCGGTGCGGCTCTGCGCCGACAAGGCCGCGTTCGCGCACCATCTGCGCGGGCGCGGGCTGCCGGCGGCCGAGGCAGGCGTGATGGTCGAGCCCGGCGCCGTCCCGACGCTGGACCGGCGGGCCGGCCCGGTCGTCGTCAAGCCGAACACCGGGTCGGGGTCGGCCGGGGTCGAGATCTGGGCGCCGGTGCCGGGGTCCGAGACGCTGTGGTCGCGGCGGACGGGGCGGCCCGAACGGCTCGACGGCGACGGGCTTGGCGCGCGCATCGCGGCGCTTGCCGCGCGCCATGACCGGATGATCGTGCAGCCGGTGATCGAGGCGCATCCGGCCCTGGCGCGCGACGGCGCGGTGGTCCCGCCGGTGGTCCGCGCCGTCTCGGGGCAATGGCCGGATGGCCGCGCGGTGGTGGCCTATGCGTTCATCTGGGCGCATTTCCACGAGATCGGGCTGCCGCCGGCGGCGGGGATCGGCGTGATCGACGTGCCGAGCGGACGGCTAGTGATGACCCCGCGCCAGGTGAACCCGGTCTTTCCGCTGCTTGGGCCGTCGGCGCTGGTCGGGCGGTTGCGAGGTCCCTTGCCCGACTGGGCGGCCGCGGTCGGGGTGGTCGAGGCGGCCCATGCCGCGCTGCCGGGGCGGGTGCCGATGCTGTCCTGGGATGTGATCCTGTCGCCCGATGGCCCGGTGCTGATTGAGGCGAATGTGGCATCCTCGCTGTATTACCATCAGGCCGCCACCGGCCTGCCCGGATCCGAAAGCGCACTGGGCGCGGTGTTCGAGGCATGGCTGACCCGGCCGGGCGCCTGACCGCCGGGCCGCCTGCCGAAGCCAGGCGCGGTCCGGTGATGGCTGCGAGGCGTCTCGACATCGGCGGCGGGCTGGGGGAAAACGGGCGAGGCGCGCGGACGGGGTGCATGGGCGGCGGCGCTGACGGGGGGGCGAGCGATGGTCAGGAGGGTGGCAGGAACGCGCGGGCCGGCCCGGGGCCGTCAACCGGCCGGGTCGGGGCGGGGATGACCGGGGGCGCAGGCTTTCGTTACCGTGCGCATGGGCTCGAGATCCTGGCGGATTTCGAGGTGCCCGAACTGCTGCCCTCGCCGCGCGTGGCCGCGCCGGATGTGCGGATCCTGCGCGATCCGGAGGCCGCGGCGGTGGTCGGCCGCGCCGCGGCGCTGGCCGGAGCGGAGCCGCGCGATGCAGTCGTGATGCGCGCGGCGCCGGGCGATCGCGGCGGCTGTTTCACGGTCGAGGGTCTGGCCAGCTTCTGGGTGCGCGACGGGGGCGAGATCCGGGTGGCGATGGCGCCCGGGGCGGATCTGGGGCTTGTGACGCTCTATATTCTCGGCAGCGCGCTGGGTCTGGTGCTGTTCCAGCGCGGGGCCCTGGTGCTGCACGGCGCCTCGGTCGCGCATCGCGGGGGGGCGCGGCTGTTCCTGGGGCCGAGCGGTGCGGGCAAGTCGACCATCGCGGCACGGCTGGGGCAGGCGGGGCACCCGATCCTGGGCGACGACACGGTGGCGCTGTGGCCGGACGGAGGCGGCGGCTTTGCGGTGCATCCGTCCGGCACCAGCTTCAAGCTGTGGCGCGATGCGCTTGAGGCCGCGGGGCTGACGGCCCTGGCGCGCGACAGCGTCGCACGGCGGATCGACAAGTTCTATGTCGCCAATCCGCGGCGGGCCGAGGACCGCGGGCACCGGGTGGCCGAGATCCTGATCCTCGCGCGCGGCGAGCCGCTCAGCCGGCCGCGGGTCGAGCCGGTGCCACTGCTCGAGGCGGTGCGCATGGTCGCCGCCAACGCCTATCGCCCGGAATTCATCGACATCTTCGGTGCGGCCGAGCCGCATTTCCGCCAGGTCGCGGCGCTTGTCGCGGGTGCGCGGGTGACCCGGCTGATCCGTCCGTGGGACCATGCGGCGACGCCCGCGGTCGCCGACCTGCTGCACCGCCGCTGGACGGCAGAGGCCGCCGAGGCCGAAGCGCAAGGCCATGGCGCGTCCGACGCGCACGGCCAAGGCGTGGCCGCACCGCCGCGCGCGGCGCAATGACCGCGGGGGCGCAGACACGGCTGTTGCGGCTGTTCGTGCGCTTTGCCGGCGCCCGGCTGTGGTGGACGGCGGCGCTGGTCGGGCTGGCCGCGCTGCTGGAAGGCGTGGGCGTGCTGCTGCTGGTGCCGCTGATCTCGATCGTTCTGGATGCGGGCGGCGCAGCGGGGACGGCGCTGGGCCGCGCGGGCGAGATCGCCGCCGGGGGGTTCGCGGCGCTGGGGGTCTCGGGCCACATGGCGCAGCTCGGGCTCGGGCTCGGCGCCTTCCTCGCGGTGGTGGCGCTGCGGGCCGCGGTCGACATCGCGCGCAGCCGCGTGATGATCGAGCTGTCGCTGACCTTCGTCGTCGACCTGCGCCGGCAATTCTTCGAGGCGCTGGGCAAGGCGCCGTGGCGCGCTGTGGCCCAGATCGACCGCGAGACCGCGGGCCATTCGCTCAGCATCGATCTGGGCCGCGCCGAGGGCTTCGTCTGGTCGGTCTGGACTTCCCTGATCGCGGTGACCTCGCTTGGGGTCTATGCCGCGCTGGCCATGGCGGTGGCGCCGGGGATGACGCTGATCGCGCTGGGCATCGGCAGCGCGCTGTTCGCGGCGCTGCGCCCGTTCCGGCGGCGCGCGGCGCTGCTGGGGGGCGAGCTGAGCGCGGCAGATGCCGGGCTCTATGGCCATACGGGGCGGGTTCTGGCGGGGTTGAAGCCTGCCCGGGCGCACCGGCTGGGCGCGGCCTATGCCGCGCGCTCGGTCGCGGCGGCCGAGCGGGTGGCGGCGCGGGCGGGCGCGATCCGCATGGACCTCGCGACCGGTGGCATCGTGATGCAGACGGCGGTGGCGGTGGCGGCGGCGCTGGTCGTGCTGCTGGGCGTGACCGCGACCGATGCCGGGGCCGAGGCGCTGATTGCGATGCTGTTGATCCTGACGCGGGTGGCGCGGCCGTTCCAGAACCTGCAGCACGCCCTGCAGAACATGTCGAGCGCCGCCGCCGCGCACGCCATGGCCGAGGCCCGGCTGCGCGCGGCGCGCGAGGGCGCGGCGGGCGCGGATGGCGCGGTGCAGCCGGTCCTGCCGGCAGGCGCCCCGGACCTGCGGCTCGACGGCGTGACGGTCGGGGCGGACGGCGCGCCGGGCGAGGACGCGGGCGGCGTGATCCTGTCGGATGTGACC
>JAVVFE010000250.1:0-5185 GCA_032251175.1 Thermohalobaculum sp. | reverse complement strand
GCGGCCGGCTCAGCCAACCCTTGGCAGGCAGTGCGGCTGCGACGGCTCGGCAAGCTGCGCGCGCATCAGGTCGGCGGTGAGCTGCTCGACCCGCTCCTCGGCGCGGCGGGCGCGCTCGCGGGTGCGCGCGTTCTCCTGCAGGGCGAGGGCCAGGGCGCGCTCCATCATCAGGCTGCGCACCCGCTCGGCATCGCCCTCCACGGCATCGGGTCCTGCGGCCCTGTGCCGGCCGCGCAACGGGAAGGGACGTTCCCGGTCGAAGGGTATCACGCTCATGCCCTGCTCCGATTCATCCAAGTCCACCCACCGACGCAGCGTTACCACCGATTCGGGCGAAATATTGTTAAAGAAGCGTTGAAATAAGCGTCGGCCGGACCACGTCGCGCGCAGAACGGCGCCACTGCACGCGCTGATCGAGTGCACGCGCTGAGCGAGAGGTTCGCCGACGATGCCACCCCCGCCCCTCTGCGCCGCGCCGACGCTGCTGTGGCTGCGCCGCGACCTGCGCCTGGCCGATCATCCCGGCTGGGCGCGCGCGGTCGCGGGCGGCGGGCCGGTGATCCCGGTCTACATCCTCGATCCGCTGACCGAGGCGGACACCGGCGCCGCGGCACTGTGGCGCCTTGGGCTCTCGCTGGAGGATCTGGGCGGGCGGCTGGCGGCGCGGGGCTCGCGGCTGGTGCTGCGCCGGGGCGAGGCGCTGGGGTGCCTGCGCGCGCTGATCGCCGAGACCGGCGCGCGCCGGGTGGTGTGGTCGCGGCTCTACGACCAAGGCGCGGTGGCGCGTGACAGCGCGGTCAAGGCCGCCCTGGCGGCCGAGGGGATCGAGGCCACCAGCGTCAACGCCGCGGTGCTGCACGAGCCGTGGCAGGTGGCGACCGCGCAGGGCGGCTTCTTCAAGGTCTACACGCCTTTCTGGAAGGCGATCCGCGGCCGCGACGTCGCCATCCCCCTGCCCGAGCCCGCCGACCTGTCGCCTCCCGACGCCTGGCCGGCAAGCGACCGGCTGGCCGACTGGGATCTGGGGCAGGGCATGCACCGCGGCGCCGCGATCGTCGGGCGCCATGCCGCGGTGGGCGAGGCGCGGGCGCGGGACCGGCTGGACGGCTTCGTCGCCGACCGGATCGCCACCTACCGCGCCGATCGCGACCGGCCCGACCTGCCTGCCACCTCGCGCCTGTCCGAGAACCTTGCTTACGGCGAGATCTCGCCGCGCATGATCTGGCACGCCGGGCGCGCCGCCATGGACCGCCTGTCGGGCGAGGCCGCGCTGGGCGCCGAGCATTTCCTCAAGGAACTGGCGTGGCGCGACTTCGCCTGTCACCTGATCTGGCACACGCCGCAGATCGAGACCCGCAACTGGCGCCCCGACTGGGACGGCTTTCCCTGGCGGCCGGACAACGCCGACGCCGAGCGCTGGCGGCGCGGCATGACCGGCGTCGAGATGGTCGATGCCGGGATGCGCGAGCTGTATGTCACCGGCACCATGCACAACCGCAGCCGGATGCTGGTGGCCTCGTTCCTGACCAAGCACCTGATGACCGACTGGCGGGTTGGTGCGGCATGGTTCCGCGCGTGCCTGATCGACTGGGACCCGGCGTCGAACGCGATGGGCTGGCAATGGACCGCAGGCTCGGGCCCCGATGCCGCACCCTATTTCCGCATCTTCAACCCCGACACGCAGGCGGCGAAGTTCGACCCCGGCGCAGTCTATCGCGACCGCTTCATCGCCGAGGGCCGCGCGCAGCCGCACCGCGATGCGCTGGCGTTCTTCGAGGCCGTGCCCCGGCGCTGGGGCCTTTCGCCCGACGCGCCCTATCCGGCGCCGGTCGTCGCACTCGACACCGGCCGGGCGCGGGCGCTCGCGGCCTATGCCGGGCGCCGGACACCCGGGTGAAGCCCCGCGGCAGGCACGATTTTTCTGGCCCGTGCGGACGTTTCTGTCATATTTCCCGGCAAGACTGAGAACTGGGAGACCCACATGTGGCTGACGACTGTCAACGGCCAGACGGATCTTCCGCGCTGGTTCGAAACGTTCTTCGCGATCGCCCGGCGCCTGCGGCACGGCCGGTTCGAAGTGGTGCTGCCGGACGGCCGCCGCTTTGTCGTCACCGGCGCCGAACCCGGCCCGACCGGCCGGCTCGAGGTGCGCCGGCACGATTTCTTCACGCGGTTGGTGCGCGAGGGCGACCTCGGCTTCTCCGAGATGTATCTCGAGGGTTGGTGGGAGACACCCGATCTTCAGGCCCTGCTCGACCTCATCCTCGCCAACAACGACAGCCTGGGACGCGGCTTTCCGGCCATGGCACTGGTGCGGGCCTACGAGCGGCTGCGCCACTGGCTGCGCACGAACACCCGGCGCGGCGCGCGGCGCAACATCGCCTATCACTACGACCTGGGGAACGAGTTCTACGCCCGCTGGCTCGATCCCTCGATGACCTATTCCTCGGCGCTGTTCACCGGGCAGGGCGAGGATCTGATGCAGGCGCAGGCGAACAAATACGCCTCGATCTGCGACCAGATCGGCCTTTGTCCGGGCGACCATGTGCTCGAGATCGGCTGCGGCTGGGGCGGCTTTGCCGAATACGCGATCCGCGAGCGCGGCGCGCGCGTGACGGGGCTGACCCTGTCGCGCGAGCAGCACGACTATGCGCGACAGCGCCTGTTCGACGCGGGTCTGGCCGAGCGGGCCGAGATCTGCCTGCGCGACTATCGCGACGAGCGCGGCAGCTATGACGCGATCGCCTCGATCGAGATGTTCGAAGCGGTGGGCGAACGCTACTGGCCGACCTATTTCCAGGCGCTGCGCGACCGGCTCAGGCCCGGGCGCATGGCGGGGTTGCAGATCATCACCATTGCCGACGGGCTGTTCGCGCAATACCGGCGGCAGACCGATTTCATCCAGAAATACATCTTTCCGGGCGGCATGCTGCCCTCGCCGCGCGTGTTGCGCCAGCAGGCCGAGGACGCGGGCCTGGATGTGGTGGGCTCGGTCGAATTCGGCGAGAGCTATTCGCGCACGCTGCGCGAGTGGCGCGACCGGTTCGTGAGCCACTGGGGCGAAATCCGCGAACTGGGCTTCGACGAGCGGTTCAGCCGGATGTGGAACTTCTATCTTGCGTCCTGCGCCGCCTGTTTTCAGGCCGGCACGACCGACGTGACGCAAATTTCCCTGCGGCGCCCCGCTTGAATCTTGCGAAGCTGCCCCGGTTTGAGGCATTGTGATGCGGGGTGTTTATCGGTGAGCGCGCTTTTTCAGCTCGGATTTGATGGCGAAGGCGGGGAATGCTGCTGTTCAGGATGATCTGCGCGGTGCTCATGGCCTGGGCCGTGAACTGGGTGTTGTCGCGCCCCGAGGCGCTGCCGGTGATCGAAACCTTGCCGGTGATGGCGGTGATCAGCCCGATTGCCGGGGCGATGGTGGGGTTCTTCAACCTTGCCTCGCGGCAGGGCTGGGGGTTGATCGTCGCGGTAGCGAACGGCGTGTGGGCCGGGATCCTGTCGATCCTGGTCGCCGGCACGGTCTATGCCCTGGTGCGCGGCTTCAACATCGCGACCGGCCCGATCGACACGTTCGACAGCTTTGTCCGGAACATGGAGAGCGAGATCACGCCACTGTTCGATCTGGTGCTGAATTTCCCGCTGCTCACGCTCACCATCACCGCGACCGCCGTGCTGGGGGTGGCGACCGAAATGCTGCACTGGGCGCTGGTCAAGCTGCGCAAGAACAAGGAAGTCCCGCAGGACAGCGTCTGACGCCGGGTGGCGCCCGCTCATTCGATCAGCAGGTTGAGCGCGCGCGAGAACCGGCCGGTGAACCGCAGGCCGCCCGACATCACGATCAGGCAGTAGCAGGTCTCGTCGCTGACGATCTGCGGGCAGTGATCGTCCGCGTCGGTGTTGATCGCGACATCCCCGGCGCGATAGACCTCGGCGCCATCCTGCAACGCCCCGGCGAGGACCAGCGTGATCTCGCGCCCGGCATGGGTGTGCTGTGGGATGCGGGCGCCGGGGCGGGCGCGCAGCAGGCTGACCTTCTCGCCCTGAAAGCCATCGAGCTGGTATTCGGCCACCCCGGGCAGCCGGAACTTCCACGGAATGCGGCCGAAATCGCGGCCGACCGCCTCGATCACCGGGCGCGGCAGGGGGCCGGCCTCGCGTGGCTGGGGGGTGGGCCGATCGCCGCCGTCATCGAGCCGCGCGAGCACCGCGTCGAAGGCGGCCGCCGACATCGGCAGCGGCGCCTCGTCGGCCAGCAGGGCGCCGCCCACCGCCTCGAAGGCGCCAACACGCGCCCGGCTTGCGGGCGAATGCGTCAGATGCGCCGCGATCAGCAGCGCCACGCCGGGCGAGGCCGCACCACTGGCGTAATCGGCCAGCATCTCGGTCGTGGGGGCGTGTCCTGACATGGCTGCGTCGTTACTCCCTTTGTGCGCCACCGGGGCCGGCTCGAACCGGCTCGGGTGATCGAGTGATATATACGTCGCCTGCCGCCGCGCGGATCACCGCAGACGGGCTGGATCTGCCCCGGCTTCGTTCCGGTCATTCGAATGCGACACTCGCCATCGGAGAGGCCGTGACCTGCCCTCCGGAGTGAACCGCGTCGGGTTTGCCGGCAACTGTATTCAAGCGGGCCGAGGTTGCCGGAAGCAGGCAGCGTCCGCGCTCATGCTGTCGAGCACGCTGGGCCGCGTCCTCGCCGTCGCGGTCGAGGCGGCTTTCGCCGGTTTTCCCGCGCCCTGGAGCTTTTGCCGGAACGTGCTGAACAGGGCAGAGTTCGACCGTCGGTTCGACGTGATGGTCGGGTTCATCGCGGCCACCGGAGGGAACATGGGGTCGAGCCGATCTTTGGCCTGTTGCCGGTCGCGCGCGCCCCGTCCACCCCCTGCCATTGCCTGGCCAGGCGGGCCCAGCCGGCGCGGCGGTCGGATTGCGCGCGCCGCGCTGACGCGCCGCGCGCCCCGAGACCCGGCGCATTTTTCGACACATGCGGCAGCCCTGCATCTCCCTTGCCGCCGCCTCGGATGACAGTGTAATTCGCGGGATGGCGGAAGGGTGGCAGAGTGGTCGATTGCAGCGGTCTTGAAAACCGCCGATGTGCAAGCATCCGTGGGTTCGAATCCCACCCCTTCCGCCACTTGCCCTCGCGAAAGCGTTCTCCCGATCCGGCTGCGGCCGGATTTTC
>JAVVFE010000249.1:0-5201 GCA_032251175.1 Thermohalobaculum sp. | reverse complement strand
GCTGGCGCTGGGCGCCATCGGCGCGCCGGGCGGGGGCACGGCGAACGTGGTGATGGCGCTGGGGCTGGGCCTGGGCGTGCTGTCAGCCATCGGCCAGATCGACGCGAACATGCAGCACCTGATCCGCAACGAACTGCCCAAGGACGCGCCCGCCTTCTTCTTCGTCGACATCCAGCCCGACCAGCTGGAACCCTTCCGCGCGATGGTCGAGGGAACCGAGGGCGCCACCGGCATCGCCACCGCGCCGATGCTGCGCGGCGTGGTCACCCATCTGAACGGCATTCCGGCGGCCGAGGCGCCGATCGACCCGGCCGGCGCCTGGGTGCTGCGCGGCGACCGGGGCGTGAGCTACGCGGCCGCCCCCCCGCCCGGCAGCCAGCTGGTCGAGGGCGCGTGGTGGCCGGAAGGGTATGCCGGCGAGCCGCTGGTGAGCTTCGCCGCCGAGGAGGGGCGCGAGCTTGGCCTCGGGGTCGGCTCGACCGTCACCGTCAACATCCTGGGCCGCTCGGTCACCGCGCGGGTCGCCAACCTGCGCGAGGTGGACTGGCGCGCGCTGGGCATCTCGTTCCTGATGGTGCTGTCACCCGACGCGCTGGCGGGCGCGCCGCACACCCATATCGCGACCGTCCACGCGGCGCCCTCGGCCGAGGCCGCGCTGATGCGCGCGAGCGGGCGCGATTTCCCGAACGTCACCGCTATCCGGGTGCGCGAGCAGATCGAGCGTGTCTCGGACGGCCTCGCGACGCTGGGTGCTGCGACCCGATGGGGGGTGCTCGCGGTCCTGCTGACCGGGCTTGCCGTTCTGGTAGGGGCGGCGGGGGCTGCGGCCGAGCGGCAGGTGGCCGAGGCCGCGGTGATGAAAGTGCTGGGCGCAAGTCGCGCGCGCATCCTCGCGAGCCTTGCGCTGAGGGCCGCGATTCTGGGCGCGCTGGCGGGCCTGGTGGCGTTGGGCTGGGGCACGCTTGCTGCCTGGGCGGTGACGTTTTTCGTTCTGGACGCCGATTTCACCCTGCGGATTGGCCCCACAGTTGCAGTCGTGACCGGGGGCGCTGCTCTCAACCTTCTGGCAGGGCTAGCATTTTCCGCGCGGCCCCTGCGTCTGCGCCCGGCGCGGGTGCTGCGCATGGCGGCAGGATGACCGCGCCGGAACTTCTTGAAACATGGCGCCGGATTCCCGATATCATTCATCGGAATAACAACGGGCGGCCGTCGGCCGCCTATCTCAGTCCAACAGGAGCATAGGGTCAGAGACATGGTGAACCCGAACTACGCTGCAGGCCGCGTTGCGACCGGTGCCCGCGTCGCGGAAATCGACGAGGGCCTGCGCGCCTATATGAACAAGGTCTACGCGCTGATGGCGGGTGCGATGGTCATCACGGGCCTCGTTGCCTGGGTGATCGGCCATGATTTCCGCGAGGCGATCATCGCCTCGAACGGTGGCGAGGCGGCACCCTATCTGTTCGGCCCCGCCGCGATCAGCCTGCTCTATGGCTCGCCGCTGAAATGGGCGGTGATGTTCGCGCCGCTGATCTTCATCTTCGCCTTCTCGGCGATGCTGCCGCGGATGAGCGCCGCGGCCGCGCAGATGACCTTCTGGGCGTTCGGTGCGGTGATGGGCCTGTCGATCGCCTGGATCTTCGCGGTCTTCACCGGCGAGTCGATCGCGCGGACCTTCTTCATCACCGCGATCGCCTTCGGCGGCCTCTCGCTCTGGGGATACACCACGAAGAAGGACCTGTCGGGCTGGGGGTCGTTCCTGATCATGGGGGTGATCGGCCTGATCGTCGCCTCGATCGTGAACATCTTCCTGCAGAGCACCGGCATGCAGTGGGCGATCTCGATGATCGGCGTGCTGATCTTCGCCGGCCTCACCGCCTATGACACGCAGTCGATCAAGAACGAGTATCTGGGCATGCGTTCGACGCCGGGTGGCGAGGCCTGGCTCGAGAAGGGCGCCGTGATGGGCGCGCTCAGGCTGTATCTCGACTTCATCAACATGTTCATGTTCCTGCTCCAGTTCCTCGGCAACCGCGAGTGATCTGACGGCAGGGCCGGAACGACCGAAGGGCCGGGGGGCGACCCCTGGCCCTTTCGCATTGTGCCGGGGCCGTGGGCATGGCCGCACCATGCAAAAGGGCGGCCCGCCGGGCCGCCCCTCCCTGTCCCCCGCGATGTCTCCCGCGTTGGGTCTTACTTGATCTTGCCTTCCTTGAACTCGACATGCTTGCGCACGACCGGGTCGTATTTCCGGACGGTCATCTTCTCGGTCATCGTGCGCGAGTTCTTCTTGGTCACGTAGAAGAAGCCGGTGCCGGCCGTCGAGTTGAGGCGGATTTTCACCGTGGTGGGCTTCGCCATCGTCGTCACTCCTCTGCGGGCAGCGCGCAGCGCCTTGCCCAGTCGTCGCGGGCACAGCCGCCCGGATATGTCCTGACGCGCGCAAATCTGCCCGCGACGTCGCGTGCCGTTCCTACCCGGCGCCGCGCCCAAGTCAAGGGGTTTTGCGCCCCATCGCCATCCGCCCGATCACCAGCAGCAGAAAGACTGCCGCAAACCCGGCACTTGCCAGCGCCAGCCCGTCCGGGTCGCGCAGATCCATTGCGCCACCCAGCACGGGTGGCGAGATCAGCGCGCCGCAGCCATAGGCCAGCACCACGGCGGCATTGGCCTGCGCCAGGCGCTGACCGGAATAGCGCGCCCCAAGCCCTGTGAGGGCGACGAGATAGAGCCCCGAGGCAAGCCCGCCCCAGACCATCATCAGCGGCACCAGCGGGCCAAGCGCGCGCGCCGTGACGGTCAGCGCGAGTGGGGCGGCGATCAGCACCAGTGCGATCACCGCCAGCAGCCGGCGCCGGTCGAAACGGTCGGCCGCCCAGCCTAGCGGCAGTTGCAGCAGGATCGCCCCGAGCGGGAAGGCCGACAGCAGCAGCACTGCCTCGGCCTCGGGCAGGCCCGATCGCACGCCCCAGACCGCAAGCAGCGCGAGCGTCCCGTATTCGACGGTCGCGAACAGCACTACCGCCCAGATCATCGCGGGATCGGTGACGAAGTAGCCCAGCGTCTCGCGCAGGCGCGGCGGCGCCTCGTCCTCGACCGGCGGCGCGCTGCCGAGGCCCCACAGAATCGGCACGAGGCCGATGATCGGGATCGCTGCGGCCGCGAGAAACGGCAGCCATCCCTCGAGCCCGGTGAGGCTGAGCAGCAACGGGCCGGTCATGAAGCTTGCTGACAGCGAGACGCCGTAGATCGCGATGATCCGGCCGCGGCTGGTCTCGGGGGCGGCGCCGACGATCCAGAACTCCGAGGCGAAGAACAATGCGGTTCCGGCAAAGCCGTAGCCAAAGCGCAGGACCATCCACCAGGCGACCTCGTCACGAACGGGCACCAACGCGAAGATCGCCGACATTAGCAGCGCCGCGCCGACCATCAGGCGGCCGATGCCGACCGCCCGCAGCAGGCGCGGCATCAGCGGTGCCGAAAGCACCATCGAGATCGCCGCCGCCATCGTGTTGAGCCCGATCAGCGTGCCGCTCGCCCCCGCGCGTTCCAGCATCAGGGCAAACAGCGGATAGCTCATCGTCATCGACAGGCCGAACAGCGAGATCGCGGCGATCGGCGCAATCTGTCCCTTCCACGCGGCGATTCGCCCGGCGAGATGCATGGCCGCGCCTCAGAGCGCGTCGACGAACGAGCGCCCCGCCTCGTGCCGGAAGAACGGCACGGGGCGCGCTGCTGCTGCTGCTGCTGCGGAGGCGGCAGGCGTTTCCAGCCGCGCCTCGATCTCGGCCAGAACCACCTCGGTGATGAACGGCAGGTCCAGGGCTCGCGCCTCGGCCAGGGTCAGCCAGCTCAGATGCGCCAGCTCGTGGTCGATGCCATCGAAGGCGTCGGGGCCGGTCGCCAGGTGCGCGGCCTCGGCCATGAAGAATCGCGCATCGAAGCGCCGCGGCCGGCCGGGCGGCGTGATGGCGCGGAACACGAACGCCAGCGCCTCCGGGGCCGGGCGGAAGCCGCGCGCAAGGAAGGCGCGCCACGGCTCGGGAACGGGGCCGGTCGGCGCATGTGCCGTCTGCGGTCCGCAATGGGCGAGGGCAAGCCCCGCTTCTTCCCAAAGCTCGCGGATCGCGGCAAGCGCGAGCGCGGGGCCAAGACCCGGCGGGGCCGCCGCCGCCAACGGCACAGCGAGCGGGGCGGGCAGGGCGATATCGGCGGCCAGCGCGATATCGGCGGGATCGACCGCGCCGCCCGGAAAGACGAACTTCGACGGCATGAAGGCGGCCCGCTCACCGCGCTGGCCCATCAGGACCCGTGGCGCGCCCGATCCGTCGCGCCGGATGAGGACGACGGTCGCCGCATCGCGCAGCGCGTCCTGTGCCTGTTCAGTCATCGTGGCCGTTTCCCGACTGGAGTGCCCTGAACCGGGGCTCTGGGGCGCGAAATGCGCCGTCAGCCTAGGGTCGGCGGGGCGGATCTGTCCAGCCGCGCGATGATCCGCCTCAGTCGGCGTTGGCCCCGAAGCCATGCATGCGCCAGGCCCATTGCATCGCCACGACCATGCCCTTGATCCGCGGCAGCAGCCACAGCGTCAGCCCGAGCGCCAGTGTCGGCCACACGGCGAAGTGCACCCACATCGGCGGGCGGATCGTCGCCTCGACCGACAGCAGAAGCCCGACGATCAGGTGCCCGACGATGACGATCGTCACCCAGGCGGGCAGGTCGTCGGCGCGATGATGGTGCAGGTCCTCGCCGCAGGCCGCGCAGGCCGGGCGGACCGCGAGAAACCCGTCGAAGACCGGGCCGCCGCCGCAGTTCGGGCAACGGCGGTGCCAGCCGCGCAGCAGCGCGGGCAGCAAGGGCCGCTCGAACGGCGTCGAGCCTTCATGGCCGGTAATGTGATCGTAATGCATCGGAAAGATGTAGCGCCGCGAACGCCAGCGTGCATCCCCGGAAAGGCCACTTGCGGCACCGTGTCGCCACCCCGCGGCCACGCGATGCACTTTCCGGCCTATGACGCGCCGGAAACGGTGGCGGCGGGCGTTTTTGTCTGCAAGCGCGTACGGGATGTTGGCGCGCTGCGAGATCAACCGAAGGTCGAGGTGCAAACCATGTTGCTGCGGCGTTCCATCATTCATCTGGCGCTTGGCGCAACCATCGTCGTGGCGCTCGGCGCCGGCGGTGCCGCGGCGCGGCCAGCCGGCGCC
>JAVVFE010000248.1:0-5201 GCA_032251175.1 Thermohalobaculum sp. | reverse complement strand
CTCGGTGTTCCGCCGGCCGGGCGAGGCGACGGGCGCCTTCGGCAAGCGCCCGCCAGGACAATGACCGCGAGGACTATGACCACCGAAGATCGAGGGAGACAGGCAATGCGGCTGGAAGGCAGGACGGCGCTGATCACCGGCGCGGGCTCGGGGTTCGGCGAGGGCATCGCCCGGCGCTTCGCCGAGGAGGGCGCGCGGGTCCTGGTGGTCGACATCGACGGCGCCCGCGCCGCGCGCGTGGCCGGCGAGATCGCGGCCGCACGCCAGGGCGCCGCCCGCGCCCATGTCGCCGACGTCGCCCGGGCCGATCAGGTCGCGGGCATGGTCGCGGCCGCGCGCGACGCCTTCGGGCGGCTCGACATCCTGGTGAACAATGCCGGCATCACCCACCGCAACCGGCCGATGCTCGAGGTCTCGGAGGCCGAGTTCGACCGCATCTACGCCGTCAACGTCAAGTCGATCTTCCTCGCCGCCCATGCCGCCGTGCCGGTGATGCGCGCGCAGGGCGGCGGCGTGATCCTGACCATCGCCTCGACCGCCGGCGTGCGCCCGCGCCCGGGCCTGACCTGGTACAACGGCACCAAGGGGGCCGCGATCACGCTGACGCGGTCGATGGCGGCCGAGCTTGCACCCGACCGCATCCGGGTCAACGCCATCAACCCGGTGATCGGCGACACCGGGCTCACGGCCGACTTCATGGGCGTGCCCGACACGCCCGAGAACCGCGCCCGGTTCCTCGCCACCATCCCGCTCGGCCGCTTCTCGACCCCGCTCGACATCGCCAACGCGGCGCTGTTCCTGTGCTCGGACGAGGCCGCCTTCGTCACCGGCGTCGCGATGGAGGTGGATGGCGGGCGCTGCGTCTGACCGGTCGGGCCGCGCCGGCGCTCAGCGATCCAGCGCCGCCTCCCAGACCGGGCGGATGCCGATGCGGGCGCGCAGGAAGTCGATGAAGGCGCGCGCCTTGGCCGACAGGTGGCGGGTCTGCGGATAGACCGCGTAGATCGCGATCTCGGGCCAGCGGTGATCGGTGAGGATCGGCTCGAGCTGCCCCGCCGCCACCGCCTCGCACAGGATGAAGCTGGGCTGGATCACCACGCCGAGGCCCGCCGCTGCGGCCTGGCGCAGCACCGTGCCGTTGTTCGCCCGCATCCGCACCGGCATCTGCACCGCGCCCTCCGTGCCGTCGGGCCGCTGGAACCGCCAGATGTCGGCGCGCTCGCTGCCGACATAGGCCAGCGCCGGCCAGTCGCGCATGTCCTCGGGCCGCGCGGGCCGGCCGTGGCGGTCGAGGAAGCCGGGGGCCGCCGCCACCGCCACCCGCACGTCGCAGATCTTGCGCGCGACCAGCGAGCTGTCCCTGAGCGCCCCGATCCTGACCGCAAGGTCGAAGCCCTCGCCCACCAGATCGACGATCCGGTCGGACAGGTCGACATCGACCGCGATCTCGGGATGGGCGCTGACGAACTCGGTGATGATCGGGCTCAGATGCGCGACGCCGAACGTCAGGGGCGCCGCGATGCGCAACTGTCCCGCCAGCATGCGCGAGCGGTCCGACACCTCGGACTCGGCCTCGTCGACATCGGCAAGGATGCGGCGCGCCCGCTCGCAGAAGGTCTGCCCCGCCTCGGTCAGGCTCATCCGCCGCGTGGTGCGGGCCAGAAGCTGCACGCCGAGCCGCAGCTCCAGCTCCTTCAGCCGCCGGCTGACCGCCGAGGGGGCGATGCCCATCGCGTCAGCCGCGCGGGTGACGCTGCCCTGATCGGCCACCTGCACGAAACAGCGCATATCCTCGAATCGATCCATGAAAGGCTTTCTCCACGCAAAATCCCACATGCACAACTGCGGACTGTTTCGGCAGAGAGCAGAACCAACATTTTCGTGACCGTGCCGGCAGCGCGCGATCCGCGGCTCGGATCGAGGCGATTCCGCACCAGAATGAGACGGGGAGTAGTCCCGCGGCGTCCCCGGCACCAACGTGGTTCTAACGAGCGGCCGCAACCATGGGCCGGGGCCGACTCACCTCAAAGAACATGCAAGCCGATAATTTCGGCGCACCGCGGACAATCCCCGCAGCGCGCCGGGCCTGCTTCCATCCTCGCCGCCCGGCACCGTGGCATGGGCGCCCGCACAGGCTGCGGGCGTCAACGCATCCGGTTCGTCGGGTTGCCGATGATGTCCATGAATTCCTTGCGGGTGCGCGGATCGTCGCGGAATTCGCCCAGCATGGTCGAGGTCACCATCGACACCCCCGGCTTGTGGACGCCGCGCGTCGACATGCAGTGATGTTCGCCCTCGATCACCACCGCAACGCCGCGCGGGCGCAGCACCTCGTTCAGGGTATTGGCGATCTGCGCGGTCATCTTCTCCTGCACCTGCAGGCGCTTGGAGAAGGCGTCGACCAGCCGGGCGAGCTTGGAGATGCCCACCACCCGGTCGGTGGGCATGTAGCCGACATGGGCGACCCCGATGATCGGCGCGAGGTGATGCTCGCAATAGCTCTCGAAGCGGATATCGCGCAGGACCACCATCTCGTCATAGCCCTCGACCTCCTCGAAGGTGCGGGCGAGCATCTCGGCGGGGTCCTCGTGATAGCCGCGGAACCAGTCGCGGTAGGCGCGAGCGACACGCGCGGGCGTATCCAGCAGCCCCTCGCGGTCGGGATCGTCGCCCGCCCAGCGCAGCAGCGTGCGCACCGCGGCCTCGGCCTCCTCGCGGGTCGGTTGATGCACCGATGCGGCATCGCGGGCCATGTCGGTCTGAGCATGGATCTTGTTCATCGCGCCTCTTCCCCTGTCATGTTGTCCGGGTGGCCACGTCCCAGCCCGCGCACTGGCCGATATAGGCCCGCGATCTCCAAGGACAAACCATCATGGTTTATGAATCGTAAACGCGCCACACCCTGAAGGGGCGACACCATCCGCCCCCGCAACCCGCAGTCGTGGCGCCAGTCAGACCCGGGCCAACGCGCGGTCGATATCCTCGCGCAGATCCTCCGGGTCCTCGAGCCCGACCGACAGCCGCACCAACCCCGGCGTAATCCCCAGCCGCGCCCGGGCATCCTCGCTCAGGCGCTGATGCGTCGTCGTCGAAGGGTGCGTCACAAGGCTTTTGGCATCGCCCAGATTGTTCGAGATCGCAATCACCCGCAGCGCGTTCAGAAAGCGGAACGCGCCCGCCTGCCCGCCCGCGATCTCGAAGGCGATCATCTGCCCCGGCCGCTCCATCTGCCGCAGGGCCAGATCGTGCTGCGGATGGCTGGGCAGGCCGGGATAGAGCACGCGCCCCACCGGCGCCCCGCCCTGCCCGCCGCCCTGCGCCCACGCGTCGAGATGCCGCGCCAGCACCTCGGCGGTGTCGGTCTGCGCGCTCACCCGCAGCGCCAGGGTCTCGAGCGCCTTCACCATCACCCAGGCGTTGAACGGGCTCAGCGCCGGGCCGGTGTGCTTGACGAAGGGCTCGACCTCGTCGCGGATGAACCGCTCCGAGCCGCAGATCACGCCACCCAGGCACCGCCCCTGCCCATCGATGTGCTTGGTGGCGGAATAGACCACCACGTCGGCGCCCAGCGCCAGCGGCCGCTGGTAGAGCGGCGTGGCGAACACGTTGTCGACCACCAGCCGCGCGCCCCATTCGTGGCCGATCGCGGCAACCGCGGCGAGGTCGATGATCTCGAGCGTCGGGTTCGACGGGCTCTCGAGGAACAGGCACCGCGTCTCGGGCCGCATCGCCGCGCGCCACTGCGCCAGGTCGGTGCCGTCCACCAGCGTGATGTCGATGCCGAAGCGCGGGCACAGCGTCTCGACAATGTAGAGGCACGAGCCGAACAGCGCCCGCGCCGCCACCACATGGTCACCCGCCTTCAGCTGGCACATCAGCGCCGCATGCACCGCCGCCATGCCCGAGGCGGTGGCGAAGGCGGCCTCGGCCCCCTCAAGCGCCGCGATCCGGTCCTCGAACATCGCGACCGTGGGGTTGCCGTAGCGAGCGTAGATGAACCCCTCCTCGCCGGGCGCAAGCTCGCCCTTGAAGCGCGCCTCGGCGGCCTCGGCGTCGGGGTAGACGAAGCCCTGGGTCAGGAACAGCGCCTCGGAGGTCTCGCCATACTGGCTGCGGCGGGTGCCCTGGTGGACCAGGCGGGTGCGGGCGCGCCAGCTTGCGCGGGAGGCGTCATCGGTCATGCGGTCCTGCGGGGGAACCCCCGCCCTTCTCGATACGGACCGGACGGATGGGGGGCACGCGCGCGTCCCCGACCTCTTTAGCGGTTTCTTTAACGTGGCCCGCAAGCCGGTCCGACAAATCGCCACGCCCAACGGGCGATAGAGGATGCCCGCCCGCCGGTCAAGCATCCCGCGTCCGCCGCGCCCGACTGGCCTGCCGGTTTGCGGCGCGTCATCGCCCGGTCATCCGGCCGCCATCAAGATGTAGGGGAGCGGGCGTAGAAGCACCGCAAGATCCCAGAGGAGGCGGCACAGCCTCCGCGGCGTCGAGGCAGAGATGGCGATCCTTCGGCTCAACGCAACGCGCGACGGTCAGGTGCTGGCGGCAACCGGCAGCACGGACTGGGCCTGCGCCCTCGCCGATGCGCTGGCGAGCGTCGGACCCGGCGCGCCGGTCACCGTGCTGGTGCATGGCTACCGATTCTCGTGGCGCCCGGCGCGGGCGGGGCGCGAGACCTGCGCCCAGACCCTGCTCTACCGCGCCGAGCCGGTGGCGCCCTCGACCCGGCGCCGCCCCGAGCGGGCCGACTGGCCCGCCCGCCTCGGCTACACCGCGACCGGGCAGGACGAGGGGCTGTGCATCGCCTTCGGCTGGGACGCCCGGCGCGGCCGGCTGCGCAGCCTGATGATGCGCGGCGCGAACGATTTCGCGCAGGTCTACCGGGGCGCCGAAGCCGCGGGGCGCGCACTCGCGCAGGTCCTGGGCCGGCTGGCTGTGCTGCGGCCCGATCTGCGGCCGGGAATGCTGACCCACAGCCTCGGCGCGCGGGTCGCGCTGGCGGCGGTCCGGGTGCGGCCCGACCTCGCGTTGGGGCGGGTGGTGATGCTGGCGGCCGCCGAATACGCCGGCGAGGCGCGCGCGATGCTGGATGCGCAGTCACGCGCCGGGGGGGCGGCCGAGTTCCTCAACGTCACCAGCCGCGCGAACGCGCTCTACGACGCGCTGTTCGGCGTCTTTGCGCCGCCGCCCGCCCAGCCCGG
>JAVVFE010000247.1:0-5217 GCA_032251175.1 Thermohalobaculum sp. | reverse complement strand
GACCTGTCCTTCACCGCGCCGGACCGGGCGGGGCAGGCGGTGGTGGTCGATGCCGCGATGGTCGAGGCGCAGCTTGGCGATCTGGCGCGGTCGGTCGATGTGAGCCGTTACGTGCTCTGAGCGCCGGGGGCGCGGTAGGTGGCCATGCCGGCAATGCCGGCCGCGGCCTCGGCCGAGGTGTGGAAGGTGAACACCTCGGTCATCCGGGCGAGCTGGAAGACCCGATGCACCGGGCTGCGCAGCCCCGCGAGCACGATGCGCGTGCCCCAGCCGAGCCGCTTGCGGATGCCGACCAGTGCGCCGAGGCCGCTCGAGTCCATGAACTGCACGGTGGCGAGGTCGATCACGACCTCGACCGCACCCTCCGCCGCCGCGCGGCGCAGCACATGCTCGCGGAAGTCGGTGGCGATGACGTGGTCGAGCCGGGTCTCGGCCAGGGTCATCACCAGGCTGGTGCCCCGGCGTTCCTCGCGGATTTCCATGCGTTCTGCACTCCCTCTGTGTCGATCAGGAGCATTGCGGCGAAAGCGGTAAAGATTGCCTGAAGGGTGCGATCACGTCTCGCGTGATACGGGACAATGCGCCGTCAGGAAAAGTGGATCCCACTTTTCCGGATCGAGTGCGCGGCAAAGCGAGCATTCAGAGCGTGCCGTCCGACTCAATCGGCAGGGAGGCTCTGGCTCGACACTTCCACCAGATTGCCGTCGGGGTCGCGGAAATAGACCGAGACGAGCGGGCCCATCGCCCCGGTGCGCGGCACGGGGCCGAGGTCGACCGCGACCCCCTCGCGCGCCAGATGGGCGAGCACGGCCGCGGGCGGCATGGCGGTGATCAGGCAGAAATCGCCCGAGCCCGGCCGCGGCGTTGCGGCCTTGGGCTCGAACTCGGCGCCGGCCTGGTGGAGGTTGATCTTCTGGCTGCCGAAGCACAGCGCGCGCCGTTCGGTGCCGTCGCCGGGGCGGAAGGTTTCCACCCTCATGCCCAGCACGCGGGCGTAGAAGGCGCAGGTTGCCTCGACCGAGGCGACGGTCAGGACGAAATGGTCGATCCGGTCGATCTGCATGGCGGCCTCCGGCTTCGGGTGGCCCGGGGTCAGGCGATCTCGACCCCGAACTGTGCGGCGATGGCGGTGATGTGCTCGAACAGCGAGCAGGCGAAGCTTTGCGGCACGAACAGGTCGAACCCGCCGGCGCGCGCCAGCACGGTGACGCCGACATGATGCAGGCCGCTCGACGCCACCGCGCCGTCCGGGAAGGCCGCGGGGCGCAGGTCGACCGGCAGCAGCCGTGCCATCAGATCGACCGCGCGCGCGCCCTCGATGCGGATCGCGGTGCGGGCGTGCGAAAGGTCGAGCACGGTGCCAACGCCTGCATCGAGCGCCGGGCGCGGCAGGTCGTGCCCGGCCAGCAGCCACCATTTCAGCGGCTCGACCCGCATCAGCGTCGCGGCCGTGCCGGTCACCGAGCGGCCGGGCCCCGGGGCGATGCCCGCCCCGGCCGCGGCGGCGGCCGCGAGCCCGGCAGCGTCGAGCCGGTCGGGCCAGGCCGCGACCTGCCAGAGGCTGGCGATTCCGCGTTCGGACAGGCGCACGCCCGGGCCGTGCTCGCCCACCGGGCCGATGGTGCGCGGGGCGAGCGCCCGCGCGAGGCTCGAGACGCGCTCAGGCATGCATCCGCTCTCCCTTGGGGTCGAACTGGTGAGGCGGGGCCACCCGCACGCGGGTTTCGCGGCCGCGGATCGGATCGGCGATCACCACGGTCTTGCCCTCCCACGCGGCGGGGCCGCCGGCAATGAGGCCGATGCCGAGCCAGCCGCCGCCCAGCGCCGGCGCCGCCGTCACCCCGGTGACCCAGCCGATGCCGTGGCCGTGCAGCTCGCCCTCGCGGCAGACGATGGCGCCGATCGAGAAGGTCTCGCCCTCGGTCACCGGCATGAAATGGGCAAGCTGCGGGCGGTCGGGGCGCGCCATCTCGGGGCGCTGGCTCAGCGCCTGGCCGATGAACGGCTTGGTCTTCGAGGCCATGCGCCCCAGCCCGCAATCCCCCAGCGTGGTGCGCCCGTCGATCTCGGCGCCGGTGACGTGGCCCTTCTCGATCCGGAGCGCGCCCAGCGCCTCCATGCCGTAGGGGCCGCCGTCCTCGGCCTTCACGGCGTCGAGCAGGGTGGCCCACATCGCCGGGCCGAAGCCCGCGGGGGCGTAGACCTCGAACGCCAGTTCACCCGAGAAGCTGATGCGCGCCACCATCACCGGAATCTCGCCGCCTGCCGTGCGCAGGCGCGCCTGGGTGATGCCCATGAAAGGGAGCCCCTCGTTCGAGACATCGCCCGCCGCCAGCGCGCGTGTGAGCGCCGCGCGCGCCCGCGGCCCCGCGACCGCCACGCCCGCCCACTGGTCGGTGGCCGAGGCGACGTGGACGCGCAGCGCCGGCCAGCGGAAGGCGAGCAGGGTCTCGAACCATGCCATCATCTTCGCGGCATTGGCCGTGGTGCAGGTGACGAGGAATTCGTCCTCGGCCAGGCGCCAGGTCACGCCGTCGTCCATCACCACGCCGTCGTCGCGCAGGTTGACGCCGTAGCGGCATTTCATGACGGGCAGTTTCGCGAAGCCGTTGACATAGACCCGGTCGAGGAACTCGGCCGCGTCCGGCCCTTGCACCGCGATCTTGCCCAGCGTGGTGACATCGACCATGCCGCAGGTCTCGCGCACCATGCGGGCCTCGCGGACATAGGCGGCGCCGAGGTCCTCGCCGGGATGGGCCGGGTGCCACCAGGCGCGCTTCCAGAGCCCGGCGTCGATGAACTCCGCGCCCGCGTCGGCCTGCGCGTCGTGCATCGGCGTGCGGCGTTCGGGCTGCCAGTGGTGGCCGCGCGCGCGGCCGGCGAAGGCGCCGATCGGCACCGGCGTGAAGGGCGGGCGGAAGGTGGTGAGGCCGGTTTCCGGCACGCTCTGGCCCAGCGCGTCGGCCAGCAGGGCGAGCCCGATCAGGTTGCCGACCTTGCCCTGGTCGGTGGCCATGCCGAGCGTGGTGTAGCGCTTCATGTGCTCGACGCTGGCATAGCCCTCGCGCGCGGCCTGGCGCACGTCGGATGTGGTGACGTCGTGCTGGGGGTCGACGAAGCTCTTGAGCTTGAGCCCCTTGACCGTGACCTCCCACAGCGGGCGGATCGGGCTCTCCCAGCCACCGGGTTCGGCCGGGGCGGGGGCCTTGGGGCGCTTGCCGGTCAGCGCCTTGACCGCCTCGGCGGCGGCGGCGCGGCCGTCGGCGATCGCGGCGTCGGTCTGCCAGACGCCCCGTGCGGCGCCGGCCAGCGCCACCCCCGCCGGCGTCGCGCCCGGCAGGAAGCAGGCGAGGTCCGCCGACCAGACCGGTTTCGGGCCGCGATGGCTGACGAGGTGGACCGCGGGCGACCAGCCGCCCGAGACGCCGATGCAGTCGCAGGTAAGCTCGCGCTCGACCCGCGCCGCGCCGCCCGCTCCGGTCAGGCGGCCGACGCGCAGGCCCCGCACGCCGGTGCGCCCGCGCGTCTCGACCGGGACATAGCCCGCCATCAGGCGCACGCCCATCGCCTCGGCCTCGGCGGCGAGCCGCTCGGGCGGGGTCTCGCGCGCGTCGAGAAGCGTGGTCGCAACCCCCGCCGCCGCCAGCGCCGACGCCGCCCCATAGGCGCCGTCGTGGCAGGTCGCGATCACCGCCCGGCTGCCGGGTGCCACGCCGAAGCGCCGGACATAGCTCTCCATCGCGCCGGCGAGCATCACGCCCGGGCGGTCGTTGTTGCCGAACGCCACGGGGCGCTCGATCGCGCCGGTGGCCAGCAGCACGCGGCGCGGGCGGACGATCCGCAGCACGCCGCGCGGGGTCTGCGGGTCGGGGCGGGCGAGATGGTCGGTCAGCCGCTGGTAGACCCCCACGACGTTGCCGTCGTAGAGCCCGAAGGCGGTGGCCCGCGTCAGCACCCGGACCCGTTCCATCGACTTGCAGGCGGCGCCCAGCCACTCGGCGGCCGGCCGGCCTTCGATCTGCCCGGCCGCGCCGATCAGCCGCCCGCCCAGGCCGAAGTCCTGCTCGACCAGCATGACGTCGAGCCCTTCCTCGGCGGCGAGGCGTGCCGCGACGAGCCCCGCGGCGCCCGCGCCCACCACCAGCAGGTCGCAGAAATCATGCGCGATGTCGTAGTGGTCGGGGTCGGGCGCGCGCGAGGCGGTGCCCATGCCGGCGGCGCGGCGGATCAGCTTCTCGAACTGCATCCAGGCCCAGGTGCCCCGGCCCGGGCCCATGAAGGTCTTGTAGTAGAAGCCCGCCGTAAAGAAGCGGCCCAGCAGGTCGTTGACCTCGCCGATGTCGAAGCGCACCCCCGGCCAGGCGTTCTGGCCCGAGGCGTGGAGGCCGTCGAACAGCTCGACTGCGGTGGCCTTTTCGTTCGGCACGCGGCGGGTGTGGCGCCCGGTGGTGACGATGGCGCCGCTCTCCTCGGGGCCGGCCGACATCACGCCGCGCGGGCGGTGATACTTGAAGCTGCGCCCGACCACCCGCACGCCGTTCGCCAGCAGCGCCGAGGCGAGCGTGTCGCCCTGAAGGCCGGTGAGCGTCAGCCCGTCCCAGTCGAACCTCAGCGGCCGGGTGCGGTCGACCGTGCCGCCCTCGCGCAACCGATAGCCGCTCATGCCTCGCCCCCCGACAGCGCTGCGCGGATCGCCGGGTGCGCCAGACGCGCGCCGGTGATCTCGTGCGTGAGGGTGTCGCGCTCGACGATCAGATGCGCGCGGCAGCCATAGAGGTGCTGCCACAGTTCTTCCGCCGGGCCGCGCGGGTTCTCGCGCAGGAAGACGGCCTCGAACCATTCGGCCTCGGGCGCGTCGAGCGGCGGGGCGGTGACCGAGGCGTCGCCCTCGTAGGCGAACTCGGCATGGTCGCGCGGGCCGCAGAAGGGGCAGGGGATGCGGAGCATGTCAGCCTCTCGCGGCGGGGCGGGGACGGGCGGCTCCCCTCCCCCTTGTGGGGAGGGTTAAAACTGCCTCAAACCCGTTCGATGATCGTCGCGGTGCCCATGCCGGCGCCGATGCAGAGGGTGACCAGCGCGGTGTTCAGGTCGCGGCGTTCCAGTTCGTCGAGCACGGTGCCGAGGATCATGGCGCCGGTGGCGCCGAGCGGATGGCCCATGGCGATGGCGCCGCCGTTGACGTTGATCTTGTCGTGGCTGATGTCGAAGGCCTGCATG
>JAVVFE010000246.1:0-5238 GCA_032251175.1 Thermohalobaculum sp. | reverse complement strand
CCCTCCGCCCGCAGCGCGGCAAAACCCGCCACCGCCGCGCGCGAGGCAGCAGCCCCCGCGGGCGTCAGCGCCACGACGCTGTGATCCTGCAACACCAGCACGTCCCAGGCCAGATCGCGCACCACGCCGGCAACGCCGGGCGCGGCCAGATGGTGTTCGAGCCAGGCACCGTCGCGCACGATCATGCCGGGGCGCAGGGCCACCCCCTGCCGTGCCGCGATGGCGGCGACCTGCGCCGGCAGGTCGTGCTCGCGCGTGAAGGAATTGCCGATGAACAGCACCCGCGTCTCGCCCGCCGCGACCGACCCCGAGAACGCCGCCCGCACCGCCTCGACGCCCGCGGGCGTGCCCGCCCCCGCGCCCAGCGCCGCGGCAACGACAAGGGCAAGGGCTGCCAGCCCCCGGCGCACCAGCCGCCGCGCCCCGCCGCTCATGCCGCCCGCCCGCACATCACGCGCCGCGCCCTTCGGCCCATGGCGCGGCCTGCCGCTCATGCCGCCCGCCCGCACAGCACGCGCCGCGCCCCGCCGGCATTGCCCGGCACGGCCCCGGACCTCAGCCCACCGCCTCCAGCTCGTCGATGAAGCGGCCGATCAGCCCCAGACCCTGCTGCCAGAACGCCGGGTCCGAGGCATCGAGCCCGAACGGCGCCAGAAGCTCCGAATGATGCTTGGCCCCGCCTGCCGCCAGCATCTCGAAATACTTCTCCTCGAAGCCCGGCACTCCGTTCTCGTAGACCGCGTAGAGCGCGTTCACCAGCCCGTCGCCGAAGGCATAGGCATAGACGTAGAACGGCGAGTGGATGAAATGCGGGATATAGGCCCAGAAGGTCTCGTAGCCCTCGCCCAGGTTGATCGCCGGCCCCAGGCTTTCGGCCTGCACCGCCAGCCAGTGCGCGGCCAGATCCTCGGCCGTGAGTTCCCCCTGCCGCCGGGCGGCATGGATGCGCCGCTCGAACTCGTAGAAGGCGATCTGGCGGATCACCGTGTTGAGCATGTCCTCGACCTTGCCCGCCAGCAGCATCTTGCGCCGGTTGGGGTCGGTCTCGGCCGCCAGCAGCCGGCGGAAGGTCAGCATCTCGCCGAACACCGAGGCCGTCTCGGCCAGCGTCAGCGGCGTGCGCGACAGCAGCTCGCCCTGCCCCGCGGCAAGGCGCTGATGCACGCCGTGCCCCAGCTCGTGCGCCAGCGTCATCACGTCCCGCGTCTTGCCCAGGTAGTTCAGCATCACATAAGGGTGGACATCGACCACCGTGGGGTGGGCGAAGGCGCCGGGCGCCTTGCCGGGCTTCACGCCCGCGTCGATCCAGCCGCTGTCGAAGAACGGCTGCGCCAGTTCCGCCATCTTCGGGCTGAAGCCGGCATAGGCGTCCAGCACCATCGCCTTCGCCTCGGCCCAGGGCACCACGCGGTCGTCCGATTGCGGCAGCGGCGCGTTGCGGTCCCAGTATTCCAGCCGCTCCAGCCCCAGCCAGCGCGCCTTCATCGCGTAATAGCGGTGGCTGGTGCGCGGGAACGAGGCCCAGACCGCCTCGCGCAGCGCATCGACCACCTCGGGCTCGACATGGTTGGCCAGGTGGCGGCCATGGTCGGGGGTCGGCATCTTGCGCCAGCGGTCCTCGACCTCCTTCTCCTTGGTCAGGGTGTTGGTGATCAGGGTGAACAGGCGGATGTTCTCGCCCAGCACGCGCGCCAGCGCCTGCCCGCCCGCCTGCCGCCGGGCCCGGTCGGTGTCCGACAACAGGTTCAGCGTGGCTTCCAGGCCCAGCGGCCCGTCCTCGCCCTCGACCTCGAATTCCAGCCCCGCCATAGTCTCGTCGAACAGCCGGTTCCAGGCGGTGGCACCCACCACCGACTGGTCGTGCAGGAACTTCTCCAGCTCGTCGGAAAGCTGATGCGGCCGGAAGGCGCGCAGCCGGTCGAGCCAGGGCCGATAGCGCGCAAGCGCCGGGCTTTGCGCCAGCAGCGCGGCCATCCGCGCCTCCTCGATCCGGTTCAGCTCGAGCGTGAAGAACACCAGCGGCGTGGTGATCTCGGTCACCCGCGCCTGCGTGTCGCCCATGAACTTGGCGCGCGCGGGGTCGGTGGTGTTCTGGTAATAGCGCAGGCCGGCATAGGACATCACCCGCCCCAGCGTCAGGTCGATCGCCTCGAAATCCGCGATCGCGTCGGCCAGCGCCGCGGCATCCAGCGCCGCCACCTTGCCCTCGTGGCGCGCGGCGAAGTCGCGGCAGGCGGCCTCGACCCGGGCGAGATCGGCCTTCAGCTCCGGCGCATCGGGGGCGGCGTAAAGGTCGCTCAAGTCCCACTCGGGCAGCGTGCCGAGGTCGGTGGCGGCGCCACGCTCGGTGCCACGCTCGGCGGCAGTGTCGCGCGTAATCCGCGCAGGCGCGCCCGCGAGGGCGAGGTCGGTCAGCATGGGCATGAAATCACTCCGTTGGCCTGACGCAACAGATAGTCCGCAGGGCGCCGCGATGAAAGCCCGCTCAGGTCCTGATCCCCGGGCCGTCCGCGCCGGGCGCCCCGGGTCCAGGGATATCGGGCGCCGGGGCATCGGGCGCCGGGGCATCGGGCGCGGGCGCCTCGGGCAGCGGCGGCGCCCCGGCCTTGCGGCGGATCACGATGTCGCCATTCGGCAGCACCTCGGGGCGCTCGTAATGCTCGAGCGAGTCGATCCGCTCCAGCGTGTCGATCAGCGCACCCAGGCTGTCGATCGAGGGGCCGATCTCGCGCATCATCTGGTCCCAGGCCTCGTCCAGCCTGTGCTTGAACGCCTCGAGATCGAGGCGCTGTTCGGCCTGCTGCGCCGGCGCGGGCCGCGGCGCCACCAGGGCCAGCGCGAGGGCACCGCAGAGGATGGCGGGAATCGGTCGCACGATTCGCATGGGCGCACCTCCTGTCCGGGATCGACTTCCGCCAGCTTAGCCCCGCAGGCGCCGGCGCGCACCCCGCAACGCGGCCGCTGCGCCGCCGGCCCCCCGGCGCGCCCGATCCTGTCCGGCAAAAGCAGAACCGCCCCGCGCGGTCAGCGCGGGGCGGCTCAAAGTCGTCAATCCGGTCGCGATTACTGCGACAGGGTGATCTCGACGCGGCGGTTCAGCGGCTCGCGGGTGTTGTCCGCGGTCGCCTTCGCCAGTTCGCGCTCGCCACGGCCGGCCAGGGTCATCGCACCCTGCGGCACGCCACGCTCGACCAGCGCATCGGCGACGCGGCGGGCGCGGCGCTCCGACAGGCCCTGGTTGTAGCTGTCCGAGCCCACGGTGTCGGCATGGCCGACGACCGACAGCGCGGTGGTGCCCAGCGACTTCACCGCCGCGACCACCTCGTCCAGCGTCGCGCGGGCGGTGTCGGTCAGGTTGGTGCGGTTGAAGCCGAAGTAGACCACATAGTTGCTGCCGACCGACTGACCGGCGCAGGCGGCCAGCGCCTCGTCGAGCAGGGCCTTGGCGTCGTCCGGGTTGACGCAGCCGCCGGGCTGGCCGCGCAGCGCCTCGAGGTACTGGTCCCACATCGCCTGGGCGCGGGCGCAGGCCTCGGGCCGCGCGTCGCGGTTGGCGAGGATGGTGGCCACAACCTGGTCATACATGCCGCCGGCCTCGCCGCTCACACCGAGCGACTCGGGGCTCCACGGGCCGACATCGGCACCGGCCTCGGCGGCCTCGGCCTTCGCGATGTAGGCGGTCGCGTTGTACCAGCGCTTGTCCTTGTTCGCCGAGCGGCGCGCAAGTTCGGTGTATTCCTTCGCGAGGGCGCCATTGAAGCCCGAACCACCGTGATCCTGCCCGAGGTAGCGCTCAGCCGTGAACGTCCCGCCCAGGTTCGACCCGGGAAGGTCCGGCTTGGTGCATGCAGCCAGCGCAACCGCCGACACCGCAAGCATCAGTTTCGTTGCAGTCTTCATCCCTCTCTCCGTTCCTTGAGGGGCGGATTGTAAAAACGCCCCGGAATTGGTTTTTCGGCCATTCGCGCCGCTCCGCTTTCCTGCAATGGCATATTACGCATACCAGCACAATCTGCGGGGGCATGATGGCCGCCCCGGTTTCCGAATTTATCCGGGCCGTCGCAGATAAACAACACACACGCGTGAATTCGGTCACGACGCCGCACCCGGCGGGGGTTCAAGTCACTTCTTCGCACGAAATTGCCGCAATCGCGCCATCAGCAGACCCACAACGCGGGGCTCCACTGGTATCGGAGTGAAGACTGCGTGCTTGCAATCAAGGTGTTCTGATGGCTGCGACCGTTCTGGTTGCCGATGACGATCGGCTGCAGCGCAATTATCTGTCTGCGATTCTGTCGTCGGCTGGATTTTCGGTGCAGACGAGCGCGGGCGGGGTCGATGCGTTGGCGCGGCTTGCCGATGGCGGGCCGGCGCCCGCATTGTGCCTGCTCGACCTCAACATGCCCGATCTCGATGGCATCGAGGTGCTGCGCCGGATGCGCGCGGCCGGCGCGACGATGCCGGTGATCGTGCTCACCGCGGATGGGTCCGTGACCCGCGCGGTCGAGGCGATGCGCGCGGGCGCGGTCGATTTCCTGGTCAAGCCGGTGGGGCCCGAGCGGCTCGAGGTGTCGATCCGCAACGCGCTTGCCATGTCGGCGCTCACGACCGAGGTGCGCCGGCTCACGCGGCAGGAGACCGACCGCCTCGGCTTCGACGACCTGATCGCCGCAAGCCCTGCGATCCGCACGGCGATCGGCCTCGCCCGGCGCGCCGCCGGCAGCGACATCCCGGTGCTGATCGACGGCGAATCGGGCACCGGCAAGGAGGTGTTCGCCCGCGCCATCCATGGCGACGGGCCCCGCACGGGCCGCGCCTTCGTCGCGGTCAACTGCGGCGCGCTGCCCGGCGACCTGATCGAATCGATCCTGTTCGGGCACGAGAAGGGCGCCTTCACCGGCGCCGTCGACCGCCGGCCCGGCAAGTTCAAGGAAGCCTCGGGCGGCACGCTG
Source organism: Thermohalobaculum sp. (assembly GCA_032251175.1). GTDB lineage: Bacteria > Pseudomonadota > Alphaproteobacteria > Rhodobacterales > Rhodobacteraceae > Thermohalobaculum. Next base: position 286 of record JAVVFE010000246.1, on the reverse strand, counting down.
TTCCTCGACGAGGTGGGCGAGCTGCCGATGCCCGCGCAGGTCAAGCTGTTGCGCGCGATCCAGACCGGCGAGATCGACCCGGTCGGCGCGACCGGCTCGGTCAAGGTCGACATCCGGCTGATCTCGGCCACCAACCGCGATCTGCGCGCGATGGTCGCCGCCGGCACCTTCCGCGAGGATCTGTATTACCGCCTCAGCGTCTTTCCGCTGGCCCTGCCGCCCCTGCGCGAGCGGCGCGCCGACATTTCCGGTCTGGCCGAGATGTTCCTCGCCCGCCACCGCGCCG
>JAVVFE010000245.1:0-5250 GCA_032251175.1 Thermohalobaculum sp. | reverse complement strand
CGGGCAGCCGCGAGAAGGTGGCGAGCGTGACTGCCTCGCTCGGGGTGACCACGCTGCGTCCGGGCGAGAGCGCACCGAAACTGGTCGCAAGGCTCGAGGATTTCGTGCTGCGCGCGAAGGAGGCCGGGCGCAACCAGATCTGGAGCGCGGATTGAGTCCGCAGCGCAGGGCTGCGGTGCCGGCAGGCTCCGTGCGCAGGCCGCCCCTGTTCCGGCCGTGCCTGCCGCGACGGCTCAGGACGCGGCGGCCTCTGCCGTGGCTTTCCGATCCGCGGCCACCTCCGGCGCGGCGACCCTCGGGCGCGGCCTCCCGTGGTGCGACCACCTCCGGCGCGGCGACCCCCGGCGCGGCCTCCCGAGGTGCGGCGACCCCCGGGCGCGGCTTCCCCTGACGCAACTGCCCGTGCTGTTGCCTCAGTTCGGCACGTTGCCGAAGGGGTCGTCGATCGAGGGGCTGGGCGGGGTGTGCCAGGCGGCGCCATCAGGGGTCACATGGAAGTGGTCCTCGAGCCGCACGCCGAATTCGCCGTAGAGGCAGATCGTGGGCTCGATCGAGCCGGTCATCCCCACCGCCATCGGTAGGTCGTTGCCCTTGACGAAATACGGCTCCTCGTGCCCATCCATGCCCACGCCGTGCCCGGTGCGGTGCGGCAGGCCTGGCACGGCATAGCCGGGGCCGAAGCCGCCGCGCTCGATCACCGCGCGCGCTGCGTCGTCCACCGCGCCGCAGGGCACGCCAGGGCGGATGGCGGCAAAGGCTGCGGCCTGGGCTGCGTGCTCCAACGCCCAGATCTCGCGCTGGCGCGCCGAGGGAGTGCCGAACACATAGGACCGCGTGATGTCCGAGACATAGCCGTGCATCGGCGCGCCGCAGTCGATCAGCACCATGTCGCCCTCGCGCAGCACCTGCGGGTGCGGCACGCCGTGCGGATAGGCCGAGGCCTCGCCGAACAGGGCGATGGCAAAGCGGCAGCCGGAATCGAACCCCGCCTTGCGGTGCGCGCGGTCGAGGAAGTCCTGCACCTCCGTCGTCGTGACGCCCTCGCGCAGGATGCGGGCGGCGGCGGCCTGGATACCCAGCGTCGCGCGCATCGCGTGGCCGATCAGCGCGATCTCGTGCGGGGTCTTGCGCGCCCGGCACCAGGCGGCGACGGAACCCGAGGGCGTCAGGCGATAGTCCGCACCCGCCGCCTCGGCCGCCGCACGGATGCCGTCCACGACGAAGAAGCGCGCCTGCTCGTCGATGGCGATGGTGCTGCGGGCGATCTGCATCTCGCGCAAGCTGCGCACGAACAGGGCATAGGGGCTCTCGTCCTCCTCCCAGCCATGCACCGTCTCGCCGATCGTCAGCATGGTGCGGAGCTTCTCGACCTCGAAGGCAGGGGCGACATAGACCGGCTCGCCCCGGGCCGGCAGGATCGCGCCGATCATCCGCTCGGTCTGGCCGTGGCGCACGCCGGTGAAGTATTCGAGGTTGGTCGAGCCATCGAGCCACATCGCCGCGACCCCGATCCCGGCCATCCGCGCCTGCGCGCGCTCGATCCGCTCGATCCGCTCGTCGCGGCTGATCGGCGCGATGGCGTCGCGCACCGGGCGGATGCGCTCGAGCTCGATCTCGGCGGTCGAGCCGCCCACGCCCTTCGTCATGATCTGCCTCCTCGCGGCCCTCGACTGCGGCAACCTTAATGACCCGCGCGGGCCGTGCAAGCGGGGGTGCATTTGCGCCCTGCCTGCGCCTGGCTGTGGGCTTTCAACAGCACTGAACCGCGTGTGTGGTTTCCCCCTTCGATGCAAGTGGTTTTTCGCCGATTTGGGACATGCGGTGAGGTGCGGTCGTGTGTCCGGCACTCGAAGTGCGGCCGTTCAGCGCCGCGGGCCTGTATGGAGATATGCGGGTCGCGTCCCTATCGGGTTTGCGCGCTCGAGGCGCGGGCGCGGGACAGGTTTCTGCGACCCCGTCTCTTCGATCGATGTCCTTACCCTCCTCGGACCTGCCCGCATCGCCGGTGCACCCCGCCTGCCGCCGGGTCAGGCGGCGACGGGATCCCTGTAGCCCGTTTCCCGCACGGTGATGGCCCAGATGATGCGGGCCATTGATGCGGGCCATCTTGTTGGCCAGCGCGGTGACCACCGGCATGTGAGGCTTGCGCGCCATCATGCGGGCGAGCCAGGAACCGGCAGGCGGCCCCTTCCGGGCGGCCCAGGTCACCACCACCGAGGCGCCGATGATCAGGCGGCGGCGGATGTCGCGCAGGCCGATCTTCGATGTTCGACCCAAGCGTGTCTTGCCGCCGGTCGAGTTCTGTCTGGGCGTGAGTCCCACCCAGGCTGCGAAGTTGCGCCCGCTGCGAAACACGTTCATCGACCGGCAGAAGGCCTGAACCGCTGTCGCGCAGATCGCGCCGACGCCCGGCATGGTCATGAGGCGCGCGGTCTGCGCGTCCTTCGGCGCACGACGGCGGATGTCCTTTTCCAGTGCGTCGACTTTCTCGCCGAGGTCGGCGATCTGCGCGAGCAGAGAAGCCCGGCGCGCTGGCGCACCAGCAAATCGCGGGTGCGGAACAGCATGCCCTGTCCCTGCTGCTCGGCGCTCTTGACCTCGACAAATCGCCTCGTCGGACGTGAGGCGGCCTCAGTGATAACCTCGGCGTCGGCCATGTCGTTCTTCTGGCGCTTCACGAACGGCTTCACATATATTGGCGGGATCAGCCTGACCGTGTGGCCCAGTGCGGCTATCCCCCGGCCCCAGTGATGGGAACTCGCACAAGCCTGCATGGCGACCACGGTCGGTGGATGTCCGGCGAAAACCGCCAGCATCTGATCGCGCGCCAACTGCTTGCGGAACAGCACGGACCCGTCCGCGGTCGCGCCCCGTGCGGCTGGAGCACTCGCTCTGCCAGGTCGACGCCGATGATGATAGGCGCCGACATGGATGCCTCCTCCCTCCGGTGATCGCCAGCACCATCACCGTGGCACATCGCGATGCCGCCCGGTGGGGACATCCACTCCATCGGGTTTGCCAGAGGCGGGTTGCCTTGAGGCCTGCGCTGCCACGGCATGGTTCTCCAGTTTGGTGTAGCGCTTCGCCTCTGCCTCGGCGGGTGGGATGTTTCCGATCGGCCCGAGAAGGCGGCGATGGTTGAACCAGTCCACCCATTCGCGGGTGGCGAACTCGACGACCTCGAGGCTGCACCATGGTCCGGCGCAGCGGATGATTTCGACCTTGAACACGCCGATCACCGTTTCGGCGAGCGCGTTGTCATAGCTGTCACCGACGCTGCCGACCGAGGGCGCGATTCTTGCTTCGCCGTTCGACGACGACTTTTCGGGTTACCCTGAGGAACGGCCGCATCTGACGCTCGCCGATCTGGTCGAGCACGTCGTCGCGGGGGTCGCGCGCGATGCCTGCTGAGCACGATCAGCCGGGCGCGCCCTCGTAGCGGTCGAGGAACGCCTCGGCGTCGAGGGCGCGGAAATCGTCGAGGGCCGTGCGCAGCCGCGCGTGGTTCCAGTCCCACCAGCCCAGCGCGATCAGGCGCTCGGCAATCGCGGCGGGGTGGCGCCAGCGCAGATGGCGCGCCGGGACGCCCGCCACGATCTCGTAGGGGGCGACATCGCGGGTGACCACCGCGCCCGCCGCGACCACCGCGCCATGGCCGACCTGCACCTCGGGCCGCACCACCGCGCCATGGCCGATCCAGGTGTCGTGACCGACGCTGGCCCGCCGCGCCCGCCGGCGGGCGAAGAACGCCTCGTCGCGGGTGGCGTCCGGCCAATACATGTCCGAGCGGTAGAGGAAATGGTGCAGGCTCGCCTTCTCCATCGGGTGGTCGGTCGGTCCGATGCGCACGAAGCTGGCGATGTTCGCGAATTTGCCGATCTCGGCATTGGCGATGTCGGCGGAGCGGTCGGTGTAGGAATAGTCGCCCATCACCGAATGCTGGATGCGGGTGCCGGCGCCAAGCTCGACATAGCGCCCGAAGGTGGTCGCCACGACCTCGCAGCCATCGCCGATCACCGGGGTGTCGGACAATTTCAGGGTGTCGATCTTGAGCATTCCGTCCCCCGGAGGACCGATCGTGCGGGACCGGCGCGCGAGCCGGCCCGTGATGGTCACATCCATCCGGGTTGGTGGCGCGTTGTAAAGTGTCTTTCCTGGCCTTCGGGCGCTGCGGGCGTGCACGCGGCCGGACCCCCGGCCCGGGCCGCGTGCGCGCCCGCGCGCGCAGACAGGCACCAGACCTCATCAGACCTGCCTGATCGGCTACGCCCGGCAGAACCGGGGCGCGCGCGCACGAACGAACCGGCACGTTGTCCATGCCTGCATCCCAGCCGAGCCATTGCGGAACCAGCGCGCGCGAACCCGCACCGCGATAGTCAGGCGCCGGCACGGCGCGGCTGCGCGGGGCGCATCCGCCGCCGCCATCGCGGGCGAACCACTCCCGACCGCGCGGCACGGGGTCCCCGGGCCGCGGCCGGCCCGGCATGCGCGGGCGCCTTCGCCTGCTGCGCGCCGTTCAGCCCTGGGCGGCCAGCGCCTCGGCCGGCCAGGTGTTGAGGTCGAGCCATTCGACGAAGCTGTCCTCGGGCATAGGGCGGGCGATGGCATAGCCCTGCTGCCCGTCGCAGCCGACCGCGGTGAGCAGGTCGATCTGCACCCGCGTCTCGACGCCCTTGGCGATGATCGAGACGCCGCGCGATTGCGCGATGCCGGCGAGGTCGGCCAGCCGCCGCTCGGCCGCATCGTCCTCGCCCAGCCGGCTGACGATCGACATGGCGACCTTGGCCGAGGCGAAGCCCACCCGGTCGAGCGCCGCGGGATCGCACGCGCCCGCCCCGAAATCGTCGAGGCAGACCTCGACCCCCAGGCACTTGAGCCGGTCAAGCGCGGTGACGGCCTGCGCCGCCTGCTGGCCGTGCAGCACGTCCTCGACCACCTCGACCGCGATCTCGCGCGGGGTCACCTGCGCCTGATCCAGCGCCCACAGCATGCGGTCGAGCACCGCGCCCGAGCAAAGCTCGTCGCCGGTGAGGTTGAACGACATCCGCCGCGGGGCAAGGCCCCGGGCGCGCCATTCCGCAAGCGCGGCAAAGGCGCGGGCATGCAGCGCGCTGCTGACCACCGCGAGCGTGTTGGTGCGGATCGCCTGGGTGATGAAGGCCCCGGCCGGGATCACGCCCTCGACCGGATCGTCCCAGCGCGGCAGCGCCTCGGCCGAGAGCAGCCGGATGCCGTCGGTATCCATCACCG
>JAVVFE010000244.1:0-5268 GCA_032251175.1 Thermohalobaculum sp. | reverse complement strand
GGTCACCGTCAGCCGCTCGGCATCGGCAACCGGCATCGCAAAGCCTGCCCGCTGCAGCAGGGCGCCGAGATCGCGGATCTCGCCCATCGGCGCCACGCGCGCCGCAAGCGTGCCGGTCACCTCGGCCTCGGCCTCGGCGAGCGAGGCCCGCAACTCGGCCAGCGTCTGGCCGCCGAACAGGGCCGCAATCATCAGCCCATCGGGCTTCAGCGCGTGGCGCAACTGCACGAGATGCCCGACCGGGTCGTTCAGCGCATGCATCACCAGCGCCGAGACCGCGAGATCCTGCGCCCCCGGCGCGAAGGGCAGCGCCTCGGGCGACCATGCGAGCGGCTCCACCCCCGCGCCAGCGATCATCGACGGTGCGGGATCGGTCGCAGTGATGCGCGCGACGCCGGCCGCCCGGAGTGCCGCGGGCATGATGCCCGCGCCCGCGCAGGCAAGTGCCGCCACCTCGAAGCGGCGGCTGACATCCGCCAGTCGCTCGGCGATCAGGGCCGCCGTCTCGCGCATCAGGAAATCGGCGCCGCCGGCATAGCCAAGGCGCAGCGCGCGCTGGCGGCGGCGCGCCAGCCCCGCCTCGTCGAAGATCTCAGGTCGCGCTTGATTATCGGCCATGATGGACTGCCATATAGTCACACGGGGCGGTCGGGGCGAGGGAATTCCGGGAATGGCGGCAACAGCCCTGGGGCGGATCGTCGAGGCGGTGAGTGGCGCGCTGTTCCCGCCGCTCTGCCCGTCCTGCCGTGCCGAGACGGGCGAGCCGCACACCCTGTGCCCGGCGTGCTGGAGCGAGACCGGGTTCATCGCGGGCCCCGTCTGCGACGGCTGCGGCCGGCCCGTGCCGGGGCTGGCCCGCACCGAGCCGGGCTTCCGCTGCGACGACTGCCTGCGCCATCCGGGCACCTGGGACCACGCGCGCGGCGTGCTCACCTATGGCGGCACGGGGCGGCGGCTGGTGCTGGCACTGAAGCATGGCGACCGGCTCGACATGGTGCCGATGCTGGGGCGATGGGCGGCGCGGGCGGGGGGTGAGCTGATCGCCGCCGCCGATCTGGCAGTGCCGGTGCCGCTGCACTGGACGCGCCGGGTGCGGCGCCGCTTCAACCAGTCGGCCGAGATCGCGCGCGCAGCCCTTGGCGCGGCCGGACGCCCGGGGATCTATGCGCCCGACCTCCTGACGCGAAGCCGCCGCACCGCGAGCCAGGACGGCCGCGACCGGGCGGGCCGTGCCGCAAACGTGGCGGGCGCGATCGCGCTTGCCCCCGGGGCGCAGGCCCGCGTCGCCGGGCGGCGGGTGCTGCTGTTCGACGACGTGATGACCACCGGCGCCACGCTGTCGGCCGCCGCATCGGCCCTGAAGGACGCGGGCGCCGCCGAGGTTGACGCAATCGTGATCGCACTGGTTTCCGCGCCGCGCGATGACTATTTCGGCGCGACCGACACCCCCGAGGAGAGCGAGGCATGAAGCCTGTCGAGATCTACACCACCCCGATCTGCCCCTACTGCTCGATGGCCAAGCGCCTGCTGCAGAAGAAAGGGGTGCCGTTCAACGAGATCAACGTGATGGGCAGTTCCGACAAGCGCGCCGAAATGGTGCGCCGCGCGAACGGCCGCAACACGGTGCCGCAGATCTTCATCGGCAAGGCCCATGTCGGCGGCTGCGACGATCTCTATGCGCTGGACGAGCGCGGCGGGCTCGACCCGATGCTGACGGCCTGAGGACATGGAGCTTCGCGCCGCCCTGCTGCAACTCAACGTCTCGGACGATCCGGCCGCCAATCTGGGCGTGACCGAGCGGCTGGTGCGCGAAGCGGCGGCGGGCGGCGCGCAGATGGTGCTGACGCCCGAGGTCACCAACATCGTCTCGGCCAGCCGGGACCGCCAGGCGGCGGTGCTGCGGGCCGAGGGCGAGGACCCGACCCTCGCGCGGCTGCGCGAGGTGGCGCGCGACTGCGGCGTCTGGCTGGTGATCGGCTCGCTCGCGCTGCGGGGCGAGGGAGCGGACGGGCGGTTCGTCAACCGCTGCTTCGTGATCCGCCCCGATGGCTCGATCGCGGCGCGCTACGACAAGATCCACATGTTCGACGTCGATCTCGGGGGCGCCGAGAGCTACCGCGAGAGTGCGGGCTTCCGGCCCGGCGAGGCGGCGATGACGGTCGACACACCGTGGGGCAGGCTGGGGCTCAGCATCTGCTACGACATGCGCTTTCCGGCGCTCTACCGAGCCCTGGCCGAGGCGGGTGCCACGATCCTGGCGGTGCCGGCAGCCTTCACCGTGCCGACCGGGCGGGCGCACTGGGAGGTGCTGCTGCGGGCCCGGGCGATCGAGACCGGGTGCTTCCTGCTCGCCCCGGCGCAGTGGGGGACCCACCCGACGACCGGGGGGCGGGTGCGCGAGACCTGGGGGCATTCGCTGGCGGTCGACCCCTGGGGGCGGGTGCTGGCCGATGCGGGCGAGGGGGTGGGGGTCACGCAGGTGACGCTGGACCTGGCCGAGGTCGCGCGGGTGCGGGCGAGCATCCCGGCGCTGGCCAATGCCCGGCGCTTCCGGCTGCCCGAGGGCTGAGGCACGGGCTGAGGCTTTCACGCGTGAAATCGTGATTAAGCTACTGAAATAAAACAATAAATAAAACATCTCGAAAAATTTCGATGTGGCGGATCACATCGTCGCTGCCGGTGATATCGCAGAATCCGCAGCTACCCCGGCCGGGCGTGCTGCCACGGATGCGCCGGGCGGGCGCGCGGGACCGGAGGGCCTGACGCCACCCTCAATCCGGGATCACGGCGCCCGGGTTGAGGATGCCATGCGGGTCGAGCGCCGCCTTGATCGCGCGCATTGCCGCGAGCTTGGCGGGGTCGCCGAATGTCGCGAGGTCGGCACGCTTGAGCCGGCCGATGCCGTGCTCGGCCGAGATCGAGCCGCCAAGCCGGGCAGCAAGCTCGTGGATCGCGGATTTCACCGCGCCGCGCACCGGGTCGTGGTCGGCGCGGCTGCGGCCCGGCGCGGGGAAGACGTTGTAGTGCAGGTTGCCGTCGCCGACATGGCCGAAGCAGTTGATGGTGAGCGCGGGGTCGATGGCGGCAACGGCGCGGCCGGCCGCCTCGATGAAGCGGGGGATTGCGCTCAAGGGCACCGAGATGTCGTGCGACGAGACCGCGCCGATGCGGCGGTTGGCCTCGGGGATGGTCTCGCGCAGCCACCACATCGCGTCGCGCTGCTGGCCCGAGACGGCGAGGATGCCGTCCTCGGCCAGCCCGTCCTCGAACAGGGCGGCGAGCGCGGTCTCGGCGCGCCCGGCCAGCCCCGCGCCGGCGGGGCCGGTGATCTCGACCAGCACCCGCCAGGCAGGATCGCCCGCCAGCGGGTCGCGCCAGTCGGGGTAGAAGCGGCGCAGGAAGTGCGGGCCCTGGGCCGCGATCAGCTCGAAGGCGGTGACATTGTCGCCCAGCCGGTCGCGCAGCGCGTGCAGAAGCTGCACGGCCGCCGCGGGCGAGGGCACGGCCAGCATGCCGGTCACCACCTCGCCCGGCGCGGGGAACAGCTTGAGCACCGCGGCGGTGATGATGCCGAGCGTGCCCTCGGAGCCGATCAGCAGGTGGCGCAGGTCGTAGCCGGTGTTGTCCTTCCTGAGCGCCTTCAGCCCGTGATGGATGCTGCCGTCGGCCATCACCGCCTCGACCCCGAGGCAGAGGTCGCGGGCATTGCCATAGCGCAGCACCTGCACGCCGCCCGCGTTGGTGGCGAGATTGCCGCCGACGCGGCACGAGCCCTCCGAGGCCATCGACAGCGGGTAGAGCCGCCCTGCCGCGGCGGCGGCGGCCTGCACGTCGGCCAGCGTCACGCCGGCCTCGGCGATCAGGGCGCCGTCCTCGGGCAGCACGGCGCGGATGCGGTTGAGGCGTTCGAGCGACAGGATCACCGGGGTGGCGCCACGGTCGAGGGTCTGGCCGCCGACGAGGCCGGTGCCGCCCGAGAGCGGGACGATGCCGATGCGCCGGGCGTGGCAGGCGGCGACGGCGCCCGCGACCTCGGCGGTCGTGCGCGGGCGCAGGACGCAGGCGGCGCGGCCCAGCCAGCGGTCGCGCGGCTCGTGCAGGTGGCGATCGAAGCCGTCGTCGCCGGGCAGCAGCGCGCCGCCCGGGCCTAGGGGGGCGGCGAGGGCCGCGATGTCCTCGGCGCCGGGTTCGGCGAGGGGGCGGGCGGTCATGTCCATGCGCCAAGAGCTAGCGGATCGGCGGCGCGCCTTCCAGCCCCGTCTGGGCCGGCGGGCGGAGTGGGCTGTGGCCGGTCATGCCGCCCGAGCCCCGGGGTCGGGGGTCGCGGCGACGGCGCGGTGCGGTCCCGTCAGGGCCGGGGTGCTGCGGCGCGGCGCAGGCGGTCGTTGATGGCGCGGCCGAGGCCGTGATCGGGGATTGCGGCCACCGCGACGATGCCGCGCCCGCCCATGGCGGCGTCGATGGCGCGCAGATGGGCGAACAGGGTGGCCGCGGCCTCGACCAGATCGCCCGAGGGCGAGAGGTTCAGGCGCGGAGCCGGGGGACCGGCGGGGTCGGGGTCGGGATCGGGGCCGAAGCCCAGCCAGCCCTCGCCCGGTGCGGGCGCCGCGGCGCCAAGGCGCAGGCGCACGCCGGGCGCGTAGTGGCTGGCAAGCTGGCCGGGCGCGGTGATGGCAGCACCCGCGCGGCCGAGGGGGTGGCCGAGGCAGGCCTCGATCGCCTCGGCCGGCAGGCCACCGGGGCGGAGCAGGACGGGGACGCCGCCCTCGATGCCCAGAATGGTCGATTCGAGCCCGACCGCGCAGGGCCCGGCGTCGAGCACCGCGGCGATGCGCCCGGAAAGCCCTTCGATCACATGGTCGGCGGTGGTGGGGCTGACCTTGCCGGACGGGTTGGCCGAGGGGCCCGCGAGCGGCCCGCCGAACGCCGCGAGCAGGCGCTGCGCCACCGGGTGCGCGGGCACGCGGATCGCCACCGTGGGCAGGCCGGCGGTGACCAGATCGCTGAGCCCCGCGCCGGGCTTGAGCGGCGCCACCAGCGTGAGCGGCCCGGGCCAGAAGGCGGCGGCGAGGCGTTCCAGGTCGCCCGCGATGGCGGCGATGTCCTGCGCCGCGGCGAGGTCCGGCAGGTGGACGATCAGCGGGTTGAAGTGCGGTCGGCCCTTGGCCGCGAACACCCGCGCCACCGCCCGGCCGTTGCGGGCGTCGGCGCCGAGGCCGTAGACCGTCTCGGTCGGGAACGCCACCAGCTCGCCCGCCCCGAGCAGCG
>JAVVFE010000243.1:0-5286 GCA_032251175.1 Thermohalobaculum sp. | reverse complement strand
CGTCGCGGTCGCCGGCTTCTTCAACATGTCGAACCGGATGGCCAGCGCCACCGGGATGCAGCCCAATCCCGACTATCACGCGCAGGGCCGGGGCTGAGCCGGTGCGGGGGCGCCGCGGGCTTTGCGGGGTGCTGGCCGGGGCGGCGCTGTCGCTCGCCGCCGTCCCAGCCTGGGCCGAGGGTGCCGGCACGCCCCCGCCGGCTGCCGCAGCGGCCGCCGGCCTCGACATCGGCGCGCCCGCCGACGCCACCCTGACCGGGTTGCGCAGCCAGCCGTTCGACCGCTTCGACCTGCCGATCGGCGCCTATGGCCCCGAGGGCCCGCGCGCGCTGAGCCTCGAGGGCGAGGTGACGATGCGCGCCTTCCGGCTCGACGATCCCGCCGCCAGCACCGCCGGCGCGATCGAGGGCTATCGCGCCCGCCTCGCGCAGATGGGCTTCACCCCGATCTTCAGTTGCCGCACCAGCGAATGCGGCGGCTTCGATTTCCGCTTCGCCGTGGCGCTTCTGCCGGCGCCGGCGATGCTGATCGACACCGCCGATTTCCAGCAGCTTTCGATGCGGCGCGATCTGGCGGATGGCGGGGCGGTCTATGCCTCGGTGCTGGCGAGCCGGGTGCTGGGGCAGGTCCATGTCCAGACCGTGACGGTAACCCCCGGCGCGCAGGCGACGCAGGTGACCGAGTCGCCCGGCGTCGAGGCCGCGACCGACGCGCTGATCCTGCCGCAGGACGAAAAGGGCCTGTTCGACCGGCTGATGGCCAAGGGCCATGTCCCGGTCGAGGGGCTGGTGTTCGACACCGGCGGCGCGCGGCTGTCGCCCGGCTCGGCCGAGGCGCTCGACATGCTGGCGCGGCTGCTCACCCGCAACCCCGACATCCGGGTCGCCATCGTCGGGCACAGCGACAACCAGGGACCGCTCGACGTCAATGTCGAGCTGTCGCGCAAGCGCGCGGCGGCGGTGATGGCGGCACTGGCCGGGCGCGGCGTGCCCCCCGACCGGATGGAGGCGCATGGCGCGGGCTGGCTCGCGCCGGTCGCCGCCAACGACACCGAGGCCGGGCGCGCCCTGAACCGCAGGGTCGAACTGGTGCTGCGCTGACCCCCGCCGCCGCCGCGCAGGCCGCGCGCCCCCGGCGGCGTAGAACCGGACGGTGCAGAAAATGTGCCTTCTTGCAGCCTGCGCGCCGTGGCACGATCTTCCCGTCACCCGCCGCACCCGCCCGCCGGCGCGAAGGAGGCCGACACATGACACAGTCCCTTGCCCCCGAGCTTTACTGGCTGACGCTGACCGCGCTTGCCACCGGCCTGATGTGGCTGCCGCACATCTGGTGGCTGATCCGCGACCAGGGCCTGGGGCCCGCGCTGATGGATGGCGAGCACGACATCGCCTACCGCGCGCCTTGGGCCGCCCGGGCGCGCCGGGCACATCAGAACGCGGTCGAGAACCTTGCGGTGTTCGCGGCGCTGGTCGCGGCGCTGACCATCGCCGGGCTGGGCGACGGGCTCACCGCCGGGGCCGCGGCGCTGTTCTTCGCGGCCCGGATGGCGCATTTCGCGGTCTATGTGGCGGGCCTGCCGGTGGTGCGCACCCTGCTGTTCGCGCTCGGCGCGGGCTGCCAGCTTGTCATCGGCCTGCGGCTGCTCGGCCTGGTCTGAGCGCCGCACCCCCGCCCGCATCCCTGCGCCCCGGCGTCGCACCGCCCACGGTTTTTTTCGCGCCGTGATCTGGTCATTCGCCGCGCGCGTTGCACCTTGCACGCCAAGCAGGGGCGGGAGACGCGTTGAATGAGCAGACTGAGACTTGCCGTTGTCGGTGGCGGCATTGCCGGGCTTGGTGCGGCCTGGCTGCTGTCGCGCCGGCATGACGTGGTGCTGTTCGAGGCCGAGCCCCGCCTCGGCGGCCATGCCCGCACGATCATGGCGCCCGGCCCCGACGGCGGCGTGCCGGTCGACACCGGCTTCATCGTGTTCAACCATGTGAACTACCCCCATCTGGTGGGCCTGTTCGAGCATCTCGCGGTGCCGACCAGGCGCAGCGACATGTCCTTCGCCGTCTCGGTCGACGAGGGGGCGATCGAATACGGCTGCAAGACCATCAACGCCGCGCTCGCCCAGCGCGTCAACGCGCTCAGGCCCGCCTTCTGGCGGATGGTGCGCGACATCATGGTGTTCAACCGCACCGCCCTTGCGGTGGCGCAGCGCGACCCGCGCATGACCATCGGCGGGCTGATCGAGGCCCAGCGCCTCGGCGAGTGGTTCACCCGCTACTACCTGCTGCCGATGAGCGGCGCGATCTGGTCCACCCCGCGCGAGGAGATGCGCAACTTCCCGGCGCTGGCCATGGCGCGGTTCTTCGAGAACCACGGGCTTCTGTCGCTCAACGGCCAGCACCAGTGGTGGACGGTCGATGGCGGCTCGCGCGAGTATGTCGGGCGGATGGCGGCGAGCATGCAGGCCCAGGTCCGCCTCGGCGCGCCGGTGCGCGCGGTCACGCGCGACGACCACGGCGTGCTGGTCAAGACCGACGGCGCCGAGCCCGAACGCTTCGACCAGGTGATCCTCGCCGGCCATTCCGACCAGACGCTGGCGATGCTTGCGGACGCCGACGCGGCCGAGCGCCGGGTGCTGGAACGGGTGCGCTACAAGCCCAACCTCGCCGTGCTGCACACCGACGCGCGCCAGATGCCCAGGCGCCGCGCCTGCTGGTCGAGCTGGGTCTACCAGGCGTCGAGCACCGCGACCGAATCGGCGGCCTCGGTCACCTACTGGATGAACAGCCTGCAGGGCATCCCCGACACCACGCCGCTGTTCGTGACCCTCAACCCCGCCCGGCCGATCCCCGAGGAGATGATCCTCGACCAGCACATCTGCCACCACCCGCAGTTCGACCTGCACGCGATGGCGGCCCAGGCCGAACTGCCCACCATCCAGGGCCGCAAGCGCACATGGTTCTGCGGCGCCTGGACCCGGCACGGCTTCCACGAGGACGGGCTGGGCAGCGCGGTCGCGGTCGCGCGCGAGCTTGGCGCCACCCCGCCATGGCAGTGCTGAGCCCCGCCATCATCGCCGCGCGCGTGACCCACGCGCGGACCATGCCGGTGAAGAACGCCTTCACCTATGGCATGGACTACGTGATGCTGTCGGAAGACCAGCTTGCGGGCGGGCGCTCGCCGCGGCTGTTCTCGTTCGGGCGGCGCAATCTGGTCAGCCTGCACCCCGCCGACCACGGCTTCGCGTCCGAGGGCGGGCCCGCCTGGGTGCGCCGCCTCGCCGCCGAGGCGGGGGTGGGCCCGGTCGCCTCGGTCGCGCTGCTGACCCATCCGCGCTACTGGGGCTATGCCTTCAACCCGGTCAGCTTCTGGTTCATGGCGGGCGCCGACGGCGCGCTGATGGCCGTGCTGGCCGAGGTCCACAACACCTTCGGCGACCGGCACTGCTATCTGTGCCGCGCGGCCGATGGCGGGCCGATCCGCCCCGACCAGTGGGTCGAGGCCGATAAACGCTTCCACGTCTCGCCGTTCTTCGGGATAGAGGGGCGCTACCGCTTCCGCTTCGTGCTGGCGCCCCGGCGCGTCGGCGTCTGGATCGACTACCGCGACGGCAAGGGCGGCGGGCTCTACACCGCCCTCACCGGCCACCGCCGCCCGCTGTCCGACGCCGAGCTTGTGCGCGCCCTCGCCCGCCGCCCGCTGGGCGCGGCCAAGGCGACCGCCCTGATCCACTGGCAGGCGCTGAAACTTTTCCTCAAGGGGGTGCGCTACCGCACCCGCCCCGAACCGCCGAAGGAGCGCGTGACATGATCCGCCATGCCCTGTCCGTCGCCGTCGCGTCCGTCCTGCTTGCCGCGCCGCAGGCCCGCGCCACGCCCAGCGAGCTTGCGCCGCTGATCGAGGCCGAGCGTCCGGCCGGGTGCAGCGACTACCGCTTCCTGTTCTGGGACTTCTACCGCGCCGAACTGTGGACCGACGCGCGCGACCTGCCGGGCGAGAGCTATGCCCTCTCGCTCACCTACCGCTCGAAATTCTCGCGCGACGAGCTGGTCGAGGCCTCGCTCGACGAGATGGCGCGGATCTCGGGCCGGCCCGTGTCCGCGTTCGGCCCCGCCCGCGACCAGATGGCGCGCGCCTTCCGCGACGTGGTGCCGGGCGACCGCATCACCGCCTGGCGCGCGGCGCCGGGGCGCGTCGTGGTGTTCGTGAACGGCACCGAGATGGGCGCGCTGACCGACGACGCCGAGCTGTTCCTGTCGATCTGGCTGGGCGACAAGACCCGCCACCCCGAGGGGCGCACGGCGCTGCTCGACGGGCGCTGCGATGGCTGAGACGGGGCTCGCGCGCGCCGATCTCGCGCGCAGCGGCGTGATGGCGGCGGCACTCGCGTTCGGCGGCCTGCCGCTCTACGTCCACGCGCCGCGCTTCTATGCCGAGGAAATGGGCCTCGGGCTTGGCATGCTGGGCGCGATCCTGCTGGGCGCGCGGGCCATCGACAGCGTGCAGGACCCGGTGCTGGGCTGGCTGGCCGACCGCATGCAGGCGCGCCGCCAGCTCTGGGCGCTGGCGGCGGCGGCGCTGCTGGCGGTGGGGTTCGTGATCCTGTTCGCGCCGCCCGGTTGGGGCGACCCCGGGCTGCGGCTGGGCCTGGGGCTGGTCGCGGCCTTCACCGGCTTCAGCGCGCTCCAGATCGCGCTCTACGACCACGGGCTTGCGCTGGCGCGCGCCGCCGGGGGCGGGCACACCCGCGTGGCGCTGTGGCGCGAGGCCGGCGGGCTGATCGGCGTCTGCCTCGCCGCCATGGCGCCGGCGATCCTCGGCGCGGCGCTTGGCCCGGCCGCGGGCTTCCTCGGCTTCGCGCTGCTGTTCGTCCTGGTTGCCGCCATCGCCTCGGCCGCCATGTCGGGGCGCTGGCGGGCCTCGGGCGCGGCCGGGGCGGCGGCGGGGGGCTTTCGCCGGGCGATCGCTGCCCCCGGGGTTGCGCCGATGCTCGCCTTCGGCTTCGTCAACGCGCTGCCCACGGCGGTGACCTCAACCCTGTTCCTGTTCTTCGTGGCCGATGTGCTGGGGGCCGCGGATCACGCCGGCCCCCTGCTGCTGCTGTTCTTCGCCGCCGCCGCCGGTGCCGCCCCGTTCTGGGCGCGGCTGGCCGGGCGGCTCGGGCGGCGGGCGACACTCGCGCTTGCCATGTCGCTCTCGATCGCGGCGTTCGGCTGGGCCTGGGCGTTGGGGCCGGGCGATGTCGGGGCGTTCTACGCGGTCGCCATCGCCTCGGGCGCGGCGCTGGGCGCCGAC
>JAVVFE010000242.1:0-5291 GCA_032251175.1 Thermohalobaculum sp. | reverse complement strand
CCCCGGATCGCCCGCGCGCGGGGGCTTTCACGCGTGAAATCGACGCAACATGTTGAATTAAAACGATAATACGAATCAACCGCATTCCGCCACGCATTGGCGCGGGCCGGATCGCGGGCGACAGCGCGAGCCAGACCGGAGGGCAGAACAACGATGCGCGACGACCCCCTGCTGAGCCCCTACCAGTTGCGCCACCTGACCCTGCGCAACCGGATCATGTCGACCGCGCACGAGCCGGCCTATTCCGAGGACGGCATGCCGAAGGACCGCTACCGGCTGTATCACGTCGAGAAGGCGAAGGGCGGGATTGCGCTGACGATGACCGCGGGATCGGCGGTGGTCTCGCCCGACAGCCCGCAGGCGTTCGGCAACCTGCATGCCTATGACGACGCCATCGTCGGCTGGCTGCGGCGGCTGGCCGACGACTGCCACGAGCATGGCACGGCGGTGATGATCCAGATCACGCATCTGGGCCGGCGCACCGGCTGGAACAAGGGCGACTGGCTGCCGGTGCTGGCGCCCTCGCCGGTGCGGGAGCCCGCGCACCGCGCCTTTCCCAAGGAGGCGGAGCACTGGGATCTCGACCGCATCGTGTCGGACTATGCCGACGCGGCCGAGCGGATGCAGGCGGCGGGGCTCGACGGGATCGAGCTGGAAGCCTACGGGCATTTCATGGACGGCTTCTGGTCGCCCGCCACCAACCGGCGCGAGGACGACTACGGCGGCAGCCTGGACAACCGGCTGCGCTTCACGCACCGGGTGCTGGCGGCGATCCGCGACCGCGTCGGCGCCGATTTCCTGGTCGGCGTGCGCATGGTGGCGGACGAGGACTGGGACAAGGGGCTGAGCCGCGAGGAAGGGGTCGAGATCGCCCGGCGGCTGGTGGCCTCGGGCCGGGTCGATTTCCTCAACCTGATCCGCGGGCATATCGAGACGGATGCGGCGCTGTCGAATGTCATTCCGATTCAGGGGATGCGCTCGGCCCCCCATCTGGATTTTGCGGGCGAGGTGCGGGCCGCCGTGAAGTTCCCGGTGTTCCACGCCGCGCGCATCCCGGACGTGGCCACCGCGCGCCATGCCATCGCGACCGGCAAGCTGGACATGGTGGGGATGACGCGGGCGCACCTGGCGGACCCCCACATCGCGCGCAAGGTGGCCGCAGGGCTGGAGCACCGCATCCGGCCCTGCGTCGGCGCGACCTACTGCCTCGACCGCATCTATGAGGGGGGCGAGGCGCTCTGCATCCACAACGCCGCCACCGGGCGCGAGGCGACCATGCCGCACGACATTGCGCGCGCGGACGCGGTGCGCCGGGTGGTCGTGGTCGGTGCGGGGCCCGCGGGGTTGGAGGCCGCACGGGTCGCGGGTGAGCGCGGGCACAAGGTCACGCTGATCGAGGCGGGCGCGCAAGCCGGCGGGCAGATCCGGCTGGCGGCGATGAACCCGCGCCGGGCCGAACTGATCGGCATCGTCGACTGGCGGATCGGGGAGTTGGAGCGGCTGGGGGTCGAGACCCGCTTCAACACCTTCGGCGAGGCCGATGAAATCATGGCGGAAAACCCCGACGTGGTGATCCTGGCCACCGGCGGCCTTCCCAACACTGGCTGCGTCGAGCTTGGCGAGGATCTGGTCACGTCCTCATGGGACATCCTGTCGGGCGAGGCGAAGCCCGCGGCCGAGGTGCTGGTCTATGACGACAATGGCGGGCACCCGGGGATGTCGGCGGCCGAGATCATTGCGCGGGCGGGTTCGGCCTTGGAGGTCATCAGCCCCGAGCGGTTCTTTGCGCCCGAGATCGGCGGGCTTAACCATGTCCCCTATGCGCGGGTCTTTGCCGAGCGCGGCGTGCGGGTGACGATCAACACCCGCGTCAGGGGCGTGGCGCGCGAGGGCAACAAGCTGCGGGTGACGCTGGGATCGGACTATGCCGCGACCTGCGGCACGCGGCTGGTGGATCAGGTGGTGGTCGAGCACGGCACCCTGCCGGACCTGGAGCTTTACGAGGCGTTGAAGCCGCAGTCGGTGAACGGCGGCGCGGTCGATTACGCGGCGCTGATCGCGGGGCGTGCCCAGACGCTTGTGACCAATCCCGAGGGGCGGTTCCGGCTGATCCGCATCGGCGACGCGGTGGCCTCGCGCAACATCCATGCCGCCATCTATGACGGGCTGCGCTACGCGAAGGACCTGTGAATGAGCGCCTTCCCGCGCCTGATGTCGCCTGTGAGCCTGCGCGGGCATGCCCTTCGCAACCGGATCGTTTTCGGCGCGCACACCGCCAACATGGCCGAGGACGGCCTGCCGACCGAGCGCCACGCCGCCTATTACCGCGAGCGCGCCATCGGGGGGGCGGCGATGGTGGTGGTCGAGCCCATGCCGGTCCATGCCGCCGCCGTGCTGACGCGGGGGAATTTCCGGCATTCCGACGACGCGGTGATCCCGCATTTCCGCCGCGTGACCGAGGCGATCAAGGGGCACGGCGCGGTCGCGATCCAGCAGCTTTACCATGTCGGCCAGCACGGCGATTCGGATCTGTCGTTCCATCCGCACTGGTCGCCCTCGGGGATGCCGTCCTACCACGACTCGGACGGCAGCCACGCCATGACGGAAGGCGAGATCGAGGAGACGATCGAGGGCTTCGTCCAAGCGGCGCGGCGGTGCCGGGAGGCCGGGTTCGACGGGGTCGAGGTCTGGGCCGCCTATCACGGGCTGGTCGATCAGTTCTGGACGCCGTGGTCGAACACGCGCGATGACCGCTGGGGCGGGAGTCTTGAGGGACGCACGAGGTTTTCGCGCGAGATCATTGGGCGGATACGGAAAACCTGCGGCGAGGATTTCGTGATCGGGCTCGCGATCAACGACGAGCCGGATGTCGAGGTGGCGCTGGGGCGCGAAGCCCTCGCCGAGATCGTCGAGCGCCATGACCGCGAGGCGATGGTGGATTACATCACCTGCGGGACGGGGAGTTATTTCGACTTCTACAAGCTGATGCCCACCTTCCTGTATGCCGAGAAGCTGGGCACCGGGCTGTCGGCGGTGCTGAAGGGGGTCGTGAAACACGCGCTGGTGACTGCCGAGAGCCACATCCGCACGCCCGAGAGCGGCGAGGACGTGATCCGGGCGGGCGAGGCCGATCTGGTTTCCATCGTGCGGGGCCAGATTGCCGACCCGCATCTGGCGCGAAAGGCCGCCGAGGGGCGGGCCGAGGACGTGCGGGGGTGCCTGTCGTGCAACCAGATGTGCTGGGGGCGGCGGTCGCGCGACTACTGGATTTCCTGCGTCGTGAACCCCTCGGCGGGGCGGGAATGGGAATGGGGCGGTGACCGGTTCACGCGGGCGGCGCGGCCGCGGCGGGTGCTGGTGGTGGGCGGGGGTGTCGCCGGGCTCGAGGCCGCGCGGGTGGCGGCCGAGCGCGGGCACCGGGTGGTGCTGGCCGAGGCAGGCGACCGGCTGGGCGGGCAGTTTCGCCTCGCGGGGTTGCAGCCGCGGCGGGCGCAGATCCTGGACCTGATCGCGTGGTATGAGCGACAACTGGCGCAGTTGCAGGTCGAGGTGCGGTTGAACACCTATGTCGAGGCCGATGACATTGCGGAGTTTTCTGCCGAGGCGGTGATCGTGGCCACGGGCGCACTGCCCGACGGCGCGGGGTTCCAGAAGGCGCTGCCGCATCTGGCGCGCCTGCCGGGGATCGAGCGGGGGCGGGTGTGGTCGGCCGAGGACGTGATGGGCAAGGTGGCTCGGCCGGGCGCGCGCGTCATCGTGCTGGACGAGGGCGGCACCTGGCGCGGCGCGGGAACGGCCTGGCATCTGGCCGAGGCCGGGCACGAGGTGGTGCTGGTGACCCCCGACCCGATGGTGGGCAAGGAGTTGCAGCGAACGGCCGCCGATGTCCCGCTGCGCCGGCGCCTCGCGGCGCTGGGGGTGGAGGTCGTCTGCGAGAGCGGTATCGTGGAGTGGACCGGCCGGGGCGCGCGGGTGGTGAGCTTTCTCACCGGCGCCGAGCGGGTGATCGAGGCGGACGATCTGGTGATGGCGGTGCCGAACCGGGCCGAGGATGGGCTGTGGCGCGCGCTTCAGGTGCAGGGTATCGAGATGCGGCTGATCGGCGATGCGGCGGCGCCGCGGCAGGCGGCCTATGCGATCCATGACGGGCGCAAGGCGGCACGGGAGATCTGAGATGGCCGAGACCCTGAGCCTTGCGGAGGCCCGCGCGCTGCTGACCCGCGCGGCGATGGCGGCGGGGGCGCGCGAGGCGGTCGCGGCCTCGATCGCCAAGGCGGCGGTGGCGGCGGAGGCCGAGGGGCTGCCATCGGTCGGCGTCGCGCATTTCCTCGACTACCTCGACAGCCTGGCGGCGGGGCGGATCGACGGGCAGGCCGAGCCGGCGATCGCCCGCCCCTCGCCCGTGGTGTTCAAGTCGGACGCGGGCGGGGGGGTCGCGCATCTGGGTTTCGACCGGGTGTTCGGCGAGCTGGCCGAGGCCGCGCGGGCCTTCGGCGTCGCGGTGTTCGCGCAGAAGGCGGCCTATACCTGCGGGCAGCTTGGCTATTTCGCGGCCCGGCTGGCCGAGCGGGGGCTGGTGGCGCTGGCGGCCACCAACGGCCCGGCGCTGCTGGCGGCCTCGGGCACCACGCGGCCGGTGTTCTGCACGAACCCGGTGGCGGTCGCCGCACCCCGGGGGAAGGGGATGCTGGTGATCGACCAGTCCTCGAGCCAGACGGCGTTCGTCAACATCCGCCGCGCGGCCGCGGAGGGGCGGGCGATCCCCGAGGGCTGGGCGCTGGACGCCGAAGGCCAGCCCACCACCGACCCGGTGGCGGCGATGGCCGGGGCGCTGCTGCCTTACGGCGGCGCGCGGGGGGGCAATGTCGCGCTGATCGTCGAGCTGCTGGCGGCGGGGCTGACGGGGGCGAACTGGTCGCTCGACGCGCCCTCGATCGTGGTGGGCGGGCGGAGCCCGATGACCGGCCTGCTGGTCGTGGCCATCGCGCCCGAGATCACCGGCGGCGCGGGGCTGGCGGCCCGGCTCGACGCCTGGGCCGCGCGGGTCGAGGCGATGGGCGGGCATATCCCCGGCCAGCGGCGGCGGGCGGCGCTGGCGCGCGCCGAGGCCGGGGGGATCGCCATCCCGGCCGAGGTGCTGGCGCGCCTGCGCGGGGCCGCGGGCGGCTGAGGCCGGCTCATGCCGTGTTGACTGTGCTGCGCGTCCCGGGCTTGACCCCGGGCGCGCCGCGTCGTCGCGGTGCGGTGCGAGGCCCCGGCTCGGGGGCAGGGCGCAGCGGACGTCCCAACGA
>JAVVFE010000241.1:0-5324 GCA_032251175.1 Thermohalobaculum sp. | reverse complement strand
CCGGGCTTGACCCGGGGCCCCGATGGGCCCCCAGCACCACCGCCCCGCACCCTCACCAGATCCCCGGTCAAGCCCAGGGCCCACGCCCATCCCCCCCGCACCCGCGCCGATCATCGGTTCACTGTGAAAACCATTTAATATCAAAAAGATAACCCCTATTTCACGCGTGAAAGCATCGCGCGCGATCACGCTCACCGCCGCGCCCAGGGTCACGCACACGCATCCCGGCGCGATGGCCCCCTCTGTCTGCAAGGACGGGGTCCGGGGCGCCCAATCCCGGCATGGCCGGGGCGCGCGTGGCCGGGCGGCAGCGGCAGGGGCTCAGACCGGGCTCCAGCCCGCATCGTCGTCGGGCGCCTCGCCGGGGTCGCCGGCGCCTGTCGTCTGCGCCGCCCGGAAGCCGGTGGCGATGACGAACATCTCGGACGAATCCTTGCGGCTCGAGGGCGGCTTGAAGTGCTGCACCTTGGCGAAGTGCCGCTTGAGCAGGGCAAGAAGCTGGTTCTCGGTACCGCCCTGAAGCACCTTGGCGACGAAGGCGCCGCCCGGGGCCAGCACGTCGAAGGCGAACTGCGCCGCCGCCTCGGCCAGCGCCATGATCTTGAGGTGGTCGGTCCGCTTGTGCCCCGAGGCCGAGGCCGCCATGTCCGAGAGCACCACGTCCGCCGGGCCGTCGAGCCGCACGCGCACCGCGTCGTCGGCGCCCTCGGCGAGGAAATCGAGCTGCATCAGCTCGACCCCGGCGATCGGCTCGACCGCCTGGATGTCGATGCCCAGCACCGAACCCCGCGGCTTGCCGGGGCGCGCGCCGTCGGCGTTCACCCGGGCGACCGAGACCTGGCACCAGCCGCCCGGGGCGCAGCCCAGATCGACCACCCGCGCGCCGGCGCGCAGGAGGTGGAACTGGTCGTCGATCTCGATCAGCTTGAAGGCGGCGCGGCCGCGATAGCCTTCCTTCTTGGCGCGCAGCACATAGGGGTCGTTGAGCTGGCGTTGCAGCCACAGCGTCGAGCTGAGGCGCCGGCCCTTCGCGGTTTTCACGCGGGTCTTGAGCGCGCGGTCGCCACGCCCGGACTTGCCC
This sequence comes from Thermohalobaculum sp., assembly GCA_032251175.1. GTDB lineage: Bacteria > Pseudomonadota > Alphaproteobacteria > Rhodobacterales > Rhodobacteraceae > Thermohalobaculum. The sequence continues at coordinate 4,243 of JAVVFE010000241.1, read as the reverse complement.
TTTTCCTCGGTCATTCGGCAGCCTCCAGCCGGCGTTGGCGCAGGATGCCATACAGCATTCCCTCGCGGAGTCCACGGTCGGCCACCCTGAGCCGCGCCCCGGGCCAGAGCCCCAGCACCGTCATCAGGATCGCGGCGCCCGAGATCACCAGTTCGGCGCGGCTGATGCCGATGCCGGGATGGCGCGCGCGCCCCTGCGGGCCCAGCGCGATCAGCCGTTCGGTCAGGGCCGTGGCGCAGGCGGCGTCGAGCCACAAGCCGTCGACCCGGGCGCGGTCGTAGCTGCGCAGGCCCAGATGCAGCGCGCCGTAGGTGGTCGCGGTGCCCGAGACGCCGATGATCTGGAGCCGCCCCGGCGCATCCCCGCCCGGCGGCGCGGCCAGCGGGCGGAACGGCGCGAGGCGCTCGCGGAAATGCGCCGCCATCGCGGCGAAGCGGGCGGCATCCTCGGCGATGCAGCGGAATCGGTCGTGCAGCGTCGAGACGCCCATCGGCACCGAGATCCAGTCGCTGACATGCGCCGCCGCGGCGCGGGCGGTGTCGCAGTTCGCGCCCTGCCGCAGCGGCGCCAGCGCCCGGATCAGCGCCTGCCGCCGCGAGGGCGGGGTGTGCGACATGTCCACCCAGATCAGCTCGGTCGAGCCCCCGCCGATGTCGAAGACCAGAAGCTGCTCGGCCTCGGGGTCGATCAGGGGGGAGCAGCCGGCGACCGCGAGGCGGGCCTCGTCCTCGGCCGAGATGATGCACATCTGAAGCCCGGTCTCGCGCACCACGCGGCGCACGAAGGCGCGCCCGTTGGTGGCGCGCCGGCAGGCTTCGGTGGCGACGATCCGCGCGTCCGCGACGCGGTGGTGGCGGATCTTGGCGGCGCAGATCCGGAGCGCCTTGATCGCGCGCTCCTGCGCCTCGGGCGACAGCGCGTTCGAGTGTTCGACCCCCTCGCCCAGCCGCACCGGCCGGCTGAAGGCGTCGATCACCTCGAAGCCGTCCTCGCGGGGGCTGGCGATCAGCAGGCGGCAGTTGTTGGTGCCGAGATCGAGGGCTGCGATCGGCTGAGTGGTGCGCGGGCGGGCGAGCGGGGTTGCCTCGTCCCGTGTGTCGCCAGGGCCGGATCCGCGCTCTGCGCCGCTCTCGCCCCTGTCCACGGTCCGTCCTTCGCCCGCACCCTCGCCCATCCCTCAAGCTCTATTGCCAGAGCCCGCGGGCAGCAAGAAAAAGCGTGAACGCCGGGCCTCAGCCGCAGCTTGCGGCCATGCGCATCGGGTGCGGCTCGACCCCCAGCGCGCGGCAGACCTGCCAGGGCAGTTCGGGCTTGTTGAGGGTGTAGAGGTGCAGGTGGGGCACGCCGTTCGACAGCAGATCGTCGCATTGCTCGGCCGCGATGGCGACCGAGAGCAGGTCGTGATCGGCCTGCGTGTCGGCATTCGCGTAGGCGCGGTGCATCCAGTCGGGCACCGCCGTGCCGCAGCGCGCGGCGAAAGCGGCGGTCTTCTCGAAATCGTCGATCGGAAGGATCCCGGGCAGGATGGGCGCGGTGATACCGGCGGCGGCACAGGCATCGCGGAACCGGTGGAAGGTGGCGTTCTCGAAGAAGAACTGCGTGATCGCGCCGGCCGCGCCCGCGTCGATCTTGCGCTTGAGGTGTTCGATGTCGGCGCGGGTGTCGGCGGCCTCGGGGTGCTTTTCGGGGTAGGCGCCGACGAAGATCTCGAACTGACCCATGCCGGCCAGCGCCGCGATCAGCTCGACCGAGCCCGCGAAGCCCTTGGGGTGCGGCTGGAAGCTGCCCGCCCCCGCGGGCGGGTCGCCGCGCAGCGCCACGATCCGGCGGCAGCCGAGCTTGGCATAGCCGCGCGCGACCTTGAGCACCTCGTCCTTCGTGGCGCCGACGCAGGTCAGATGGCCCGCAACCTCGAGCCGCGCGCGCTCGCGGATCGCGAGGATGGCGGCCAGCGTGCGGTCGCGCGTGGTGCCGCCGGCGCCATAGGTCACCGAGACGAAGGTGGGGGCGAGCGGCGCGAGGCGTTCGACCGATTCCCAAAGCTGGACCGCAGCCCGCGGTGTCTTGGGCGGGAAGAATTCGAAGCTGATTCGAGGGCTCGTGCCGGTCTTGGTCATCGGGTCTGGCGCCTGCGGCTGTCCGGATCGGCCGCGCCCGGTGCATGGCTGCAACAGGGCGGCAGCATTTCCCGGTCTGCGGAAATTCAGGCTCAAGGTATTGCGCAGGATGCGACATCTCAAGATGTATTTCCGACGCGGCGCGTTGCGGCACCAAAGCACGCCGCGGCCGAGGTCGCAGAAACGACACGGCGTGTCGAAATCCATCCGTCGCACGGGTTGCACCGCGCGTATCAGGATCGCAACGAGGCCGCTTACGGGGTCGGGGTCAGGAATGCCGCAGCTCACCATCGTCTACTGGCGCGACATTCCTGCGCAGGTGATCGTGGGGCAAGGCCGCAAGGCCGCCAAGCGCCCCCTGCCCGAGCGGTTCGAGCAGGCGATCGATCGCTGTGCTATGAAGGTTGGCGCGCGCGACACCGATTCCTATCTGGCCGAGTGGCGGCGCGGCGAACCGGTCGAGGTCGCGGGCGAGCCCGAGGAGATTGCCGCCGCCGAGGCGGAACGCATCGTGCGGGACTATGACACCGCCCGCATCAAGGAACTGATCGCGCAGGATGGCTGGGCCACGCCGCGCGGATGACAGGGAGATGGGTCTGATGGCGACGATCCTGAATTTCTTCGGGCGCAAGAAGCCCGCCGACACCGCCAGCCGCGGCGGCCTCGCATCGTTCCTCGACGGCTTCTCGATCGAGGTGATGCCCCGCACGGCCGAGAAGATCGAGGATTTCCGGGCGATCCTGCCCGCCGGCACCCGCGTCTACATCGCCCATATCGACGGCACGCCGATCGACGACATGGTCGCGACCGCCAGGCGCATCCGCGCCGAGGGCTTCCCGGTGATGCCCCACTTCCCCGCGCGGATCATCGCGGACAAGGCGATGCTGGGCGACTGGATCGCGCGCTATCAGGGCGAGGCCGGGGTCGACCAGGCATTGCTGCTGGCCGGCGGCGTGGATCGGCCGAAGGGCGAGTTCCACTGCTCGATGCAGATGATGGAGTCCGGGCTGTTCGACAAGGCGGGCTTCAAGCGCCTGCACGTCGCGGGCCACCCGGAAGGGAACCGCGACATCGACCCGGACGGGTCGGACCGCATGGTGATGGAGGCGCTGCGCTGGAAGCAGGCGTTCTCGGAGCGCACCGATGCCGAGATGGCGATCGCGACCCAGTTCTGCTTCGACGCAGCCCCGGTGATCGCGTGGGCGGACCGCCTGCGCGCCGAGGGGATTGCACTGCCGGTGCATATTGGCGTCGCTGGACCGGCGAAGCTGCAGACCATGATCAAGTTCGCGATGACCTGCGGCGTCGGCCCCTCGATCCGCGTGCTGCAGCGCCGGGCGGCGGACCTCACCAAGCTGGTGCTGCCCTTCACGCCCGAGGAGTTCCTGACGGAGCTTGCCGCCCACCGCGCGGCGCATCCCGACTTTGCGATCACCCACGTCCACTTCTTCCCGCTGGGCGGGATCAAGGCGACGACCGACTGGACCGCCGAATTCGGCGTCAACCCTGCCGCCCGCGCGGCGACTGCCTGAGCTTGAAGGACATCTGAAGAATGACCCGCACCGTCCTCGAATCGAAGACGAAAACCGTCGTTATCGGCTTCGACGAGCCGTTCTGCGTGATCGGCGAGCGCATCAACCCCACCGGGCGCAAGAAACTGGCGGCGGAACTGGAGGCCGGCGATTTCTCGACCGTCGAGCGCGACGCGCTGGAACAGGTGGCTTGCGGGGCGATGGTGCTCGATGTGAATGCGGGCGTCGTCTACAATTCCAACCCCAACCCGAACGAGACCGAACCGCCGCTGATGGTGCGGATGATCGAACTGGTGCAGGGGCTGGTGGATGTGCCGCTGTGCATCGACTCGTCCGTTCCAGCGGCGCTGGAGGCGGGGCTCGCGGCGGCCAACGGTCGCCCGCTGCTGAACTCGGTCACCGGCGAGGAGGACCGGCTGGAACTGGTGCTGCCGCTGGTGAAGAAATACAACGTGCCCGTTGTGGCGATCTCGAACGACGACACCGGCATTTCCGAAGACCCGGACGTGCGCTTCGCGGTGGCGAAGAAGATCGTGGAACGCGCGGCCGATTTCGGCATCCCCGCGCATGACATCGTGGTCGATCCGCTGGTGA
>JAVVFE010000240.1:0-5325 GCA_032251175.1 Thermohalobaculum sp. | reverse complement strand
GCGCCGCTGACGGCGAGGACGGCGCTGTCGCCGACCTCGTCGCGGCTGCCGACGCCATGAGCGGCGCGCGGCCGGGGGCGGCCTCGAGGAACCGCTCGACCAGCCGGGTGAGCGCGAGGCGCCGGCGCAGCGGCTCGATCGCGGGCGCAAGATCGGGCCGGGCGAGCGGGTCGGCCGCCAGCGCATCCAGCACGCCGACCCGGGGCAGCAGCGCCGCGCCCTCGCCCGGCCCGATCAGCCGGGCGGCCAGCGCGGTCTCGATCGCCCGCACGGCGCGCGGGGTGTTGGCGCGGATCTCGATGCGGGCGGCGGCCTCGGGGGGGGCTGCGCCCAGCCGGCGGTGCAGCCCTTCGGCCAGCGCCGCGGCGTAATCGGTGCCGGGCAGGATGGCGAAGACGCGCGGGCCGGGCGCGGGCGGGAACAGGCTCAAGCGCCCTGCCCCGCCACCTCGGCCAGCGCCTGCGTGGCCGCGTCGAGCCCCGCGGGGGTGCCGACATCGACCCAGACGCCGGGATAGGTGATCGCCCCCAGCCGGCCCGCGGCCAGCAGCCGGTCCCACACCAGGTTGAGCGAGAACGGCCCATCGGGCGTGCCGGCGATGGCGCCGGGCGCGATGATCTGCGCGCCGGTGAAGACCAGCGGCGCCGCGACCTCGGCGCCCCGTCGCACGGGCGCCGCGCCCTGCGCCGGCAGGAAGAAGTCGCCCGCCCGGCCATAGGCCCGGGCCCGGGCCCGGGGCACCAGCAGCATCAGCGCGTCCACCGCCCCCGGCCGCCATGCCTGCGCCAGCAGCGTGAGCGGGTTGGGCCCGGCGAACACCGCGTCGGAATTGAGCGTGAAGAACGGCGCGCCGCCCAGCAGCGGCAGCGCCTGGCGGATGCCGCCGCCGGTGTCGAGGATCGCGGGTTCCTCGGGCGAGAAGACGATCTCGGGGTGCGAGCGGGTCTCGAGATGCGCGCCGATCATGTGGCCGAGGTAATGCAGGTTGACCACGGCGCGCGCCACCCCCGCGCCTTCGGCCCAATCCAGCGCGCGGTCGATCAGCGTGCGGCCCGCGACCGCGAGCAGCGGTTTCGGACAGGTATCGGTCAGCGGCCGCATCCGGGTGCCGAGCCCGGCGGCCAGGATCATCACGGCGGTGGGGGAGGCGCCGCTCATCGGGCGCCCACGGGCGCGGCGTGGGCGGCGTGGGCGGCCGCGCCGGCGCGGGCCAGCGCCTCGGGGCCGGGCGCCGGGATCTCGGCCGCGACCAGGCGGGCGAGCGGCGCGAGCGCGGGATGCGCGAGGTCGCGCATCACATGGTCCCAGACCCGCGGGATCAGGTCGAGATAGCGCGGCTTGCCGTCGCGGATCGCGAGCCGCGCGAAGATGCCGACGATCTTGAGGTTGCGCTGGGCGCCGAGCGCGGCATAGGCGGCGCTGAAGTCGTCGGCCGCCGCGCCCCGCAGGCCGCGCCGGTCGAGGAAGCGCGCGAGCATCGCCGCGCGGAGGCCCGCCGAGGTGTCGCGCCGGGCATCCTCGAGCAGCGAGACGAGGTCGTAGGCGACATGCCCCGCCAGCGCGTCCTGGTAGTCGAGCAGGCCCACGCGCGCGCAGCCCGTCCGGCCCGGCAGCCAGATCAGGTTCTCGGCGTGGTAGTCGCGCAGCACCACGACATCGCGGGCGGGCGCGACGGCGGCGGTGGCGGTGGCGATGGCGGCGCGATACGCGGCATCGAGGTCGGCGGGCGTGGCGCCGCCGGTCGCGGCCGGGCGCCACCAGTCGATCGCAAGGGCTGCCTCGCGCGCCAGCACCGCGGCATCGTAGGGCGGCAGCGCCCAGCCACCCATCTGCGCCGGCGCCGGGTGGTCGGCGAGGTCGGCAAGCAGGTCGACGGCGGCGGCGTAGAGCGCGGGCTCGGCCCCCGCATCGGCCGCGCAGACCCGGGCATAGAGGTCGCAGCCCAGATCCTCGAGCAGCAGAAAGCCCGCCGCCGGGTCGGCCGCGAGCACCTCGGGCGCCGACAGGCCCAGGCCGCGCAGCCAGCCGGTGACGGCGAGGAAGGGGCGAACATCCTCGCCCCGCTCGGGCGGCGCATCCATCACCACGGCCGGGCGCCCGCCGGGCAGCGTCAGCCGCAGGTAGCGCCGGTTCGAGGCATCATTGGCGAGCGGGCGTGGCGGGGCCGCCCCCGCGCCCGCCGCCCGCAGGAAGTCGTGCAGCAGTGCGGTGCGTGCGGTCCCGGTCATCCCTGCCCCCCGAGGCGTTCGAGCGCGCGGCCCCAGCCCGGGCCGTGCGCGGTGATCGTGGCGGCGCGCGGCTCGTCGCCGGGGATGGGCGCCTCGGCGGCGGGCATGGTCGGAGCGAACCGCTCGGCGGTGGGTGCGGTCGGAGCGGCCGTGGGCGCCTTCGGTGTCGGCGTGGCAGCGGCCGGCGCGGCCCGGGCGGGCGCCGTCGCGGCAGCCGGTCCCGGTGCCGGCGCATCGGGCGCGGCGGCTGCGTCCGGACCTGGTGCATCCCGGGCGGGCGCAGCGAGGGCGGGCGGCTCGGCGGCGGGCGGCTCGGCCGGGGCCGGCAGTGGCGCGAGCGCGATGTCGAGCCGGCGCGCCGGCAGGTCGGCGCCCAGCCGGTCAGGCCATTCGATCAGCAGGATCGCGCCGCCGGCCATCGCCTCAATGAGGCCGAGTTCGAGCGCCTCCCCCGGCCCCGCGAGGCGGTAGAGATCTGCGTGCCAGACCTCGCCGCGCGGCGTGTCGTAGACGTTGACGAGGGTGTAGCTGGGCGAGGGGATGGCGGCCGCGGCATCGCCCAGCAGGGCACGAAGGATGGCGCGCGCCAGCACCGACTTGCCCGCCCCCAGCCCGCCCCACAGCGCCACCACGTCGCCGGGGGCCAACCCACCCGCAAGCTGCGCGCCCAGCGCCGCGGTCGCCGCCTCGGCGGGCAGGATCAGGCGCGCGGCGGCAGGCTCGGCGGCAGGCTTGGCAGCAGGCTCGGCGGTGGTCATGGGGCGCGCTCTCCCGACCGGCGGGCTGGGATCGGCCGGTCTTGTCCGGTCCGGTGTTAGCGCGATCGGCGCGGGCGTGCCAGATGTTCGGTTCGGGCTCAGCGCAGCAGCGGCAGGGACTGCGGCGGCCCGGCGGCCGGCGCGGGCCCGTCCGGCGCGATCCCGCCGCCGGCCGCGAGGGTGCAGACGCTGAGAACGTCCGAGGCGCGCGCGCCGCGGCGGCGCTCGAACCGGCCGCCCTCGGCCGTCACCATCCGCCGGATGACCGAGAAGGCGAGCGAGCCGCCGTCGTCGGCGACATCGGCCAGGCCGATCTCGGCCTCGCGCTGCTCGGTCACGCGGATCTCGACCAGACCGCCGGCCACGGCGGCAGCGTCGAGCACGATGCGGGTGCCCGAGGGGCTGCGCTGGATCGCGCCCGCGGCCATGTTGAACACGATCTGGCGCAGGCGCACCGCGTCGCAGCGCACCTTCAGCGCCCCGTCCGGCAGGTCGGCCGCCAGCATCACCCCGGCCTCGCCCGCCCGCTTGTCGAGCAGCGCGCGGGTCAGTTCCAGCGTCTCGGCCAGCGGCGGGTCGGCGCCCTCGTCGTGCAGCGGGTCGAGTTGCAGCGAGGCGAGGTCGGTCACGTCGTCGATGGTGTCGAGCAACTGGCCCGACGCCTCGAGGATGCCGTCGACGTAATCGCGCTGATCGGGCGTCAGCGCGCCGAAGCGCGGGTCGCCCAGCAACTGGCCGAAGCCGAAGATGGTGTTGAGCGGTGTGCGCAGGCGGTGCGAGATCTGGTCGAGCACGGCGGTGCGCATCTCCTCGACCGCTTCCAGCGCCTCGTTGCGCTCGCGCAGCGCCAGCGCGATGCGCTCGCTGTCGGTGATGTCGGCCAGGACCACCATGGTTGCCCCCCCGGGCAGCGGCGCGAGGCGGGCCGAGAGCGTGCGGCTGGAGCCCAGCGTGACGCGCGCGCTCCAGGCCCGGCGGGTCTCGTCGGCGGTGATGAAGCCGATCACCCGGCGCCAGACCTCGGTCTCGATGCTGAGGCCCTGGCACAGCCGTATCACCTCGCGCGCATGCATGCCGGGGCGGATGCTTTCCACATCGGTGCCCCAGATCTCGTGGAACGCGTCGTTGACGAATTGCAGCAGGCCGTCGGCGCCGAACACCGCCAGCGCCTCCTCCAGCCGGTTCAGCGTGGCGTGGCGCAGGTCGACCGAGCGGCGGTAGTTCTGCTCCAGCCGCATCCGCTCGGACACGTCGTCGAACACGAAGGCGAGCGAGCCGTGCGGGTGCGGGCGCGCCAGCACGTTGATCGACGAGCCGTCGGCGAGGTGCCAGATCTCCTCGTAGTCCACCGCCTCGGTGTTGTCGAACAGCGCGACCAGGCGGCGGCGCCACAGGTGATAGTCGCCGGTTTCGGGAATCCGGCGACTGTGGCGCATGGTGTCGATCAGGTCGCTGAGCGCCGGGCGGCCGGCAAGCCAGGCGGGGTCGAGTTGCAGCATCTGCGCCAGCGCCGGGTTGAACAGCGCGAGCTTCTGGTCGCGGTCGAAGATCGCGAGCCCCACGGTCAGGTGCGCGAAGGTCTCGGTCATGGTCTGGACGAAATGGCTGAGCGTGCGCTCGGCCGCGACGGTCAGCGAGGCTTCGGTGGCGAAGCCGAAGCGCTGCCCGTCGGGGCGGATCACCTCGACGATGCGCAGCGGCACCGGCTCGATCCCGCCGGGCGGCAGGATCTCGATGCGGCCGTGCTCGATGTTGCCGGCGGTCCGGGCAGTGGCGGCGGCGCCGCGCATGCCGATGAAGGCCACCACCTGCTCGGCGCCCACCGTGCCCTGGGCGATGCGCACCTGCCCCGCGCACCACGACACGTCGCCCTCGGCGGTGCGGTGCCAGGCGATGGTGGCGCCGCTGTCGAGCAGCGTCGCGATGGTCTCGCGCTCGTACCAGCCGGCCGACAGGCTGCGCTCGCGCGCGGCCAGCGCCGCCTCGGCGCGCTCGATCTCGGCGGCGATCAGGCGCGCGTCGCGCAGCACGACGACGCTTTCGCCGCCGCTGGGATAGCCGATCAGCTCGCATCGCTCGCCGGTGGTGGCGCGCACCAGCAGGTGCATCGGCTCGCCGCTGTCGACCAGGCGGGCGAGCGCGGCGAGCGCCGCCTCGCGCCCGGCGCCGATCGCCGCGCCCAGCACCTCGGCGAGCGCCGCGCCGCGCCGGGCACCGGGCAGGCCGGCGGCCGCGTCCGACAGATCGACGATCCGCCCGGCTTCGGCGCGCATCACCACGCCGTCCCTCAGCGCCTCGCGCCGGCCGGCCTCGCGCGCCTCGGCGCGGCGCGCGCGCAC